>NZ_JBHWYR010000066.1:0-27608 GCF_042728695.1 Bacillus sp. NPDC060175 | reverse complement strand
TTATAAATATTTTAACTTTTCTGCATTCAACAAGATAAGAAAAGGATGTGATGTAATGGGATTCCCAAAAGTTGAACGCTTGCTCATCAATTATAAAACATTAGATGAATTTAAAAAATTTAAAGGGTGCGGAGCTCAAGAACTATCCATGTTGGAAGAATTACAAGCAAACATTATTGAAAATGATAGTGAGTCTCCATTTTACGGTATTTATTATGGAGGATCGCTAATCGCACGTATGAGTCTATACATGAAAAGGAACGGTGGAGAACCATTTGAAATTACAGGTACTTACCTAGAACTTTATAAACTTGAAGTGTTGCCGACTTTTCAAAAACAAGGATTCGGACAAATGCTTGTTAATTATGCGCAACAACTACAATTCCCAATTAAAACGATAGCACGTATCCAGTCATCTGGTTTTTGGGATAAATTAAGTTTCCAGCCAGTATCAGTAACTGATGGTGATTTTTATATTTGGCATCCAGAAACAAATTCGAATGCGATTACAAACGAAGAATCTGCATAAGAAACAAAAAAACAGCTGTTACGCAGCTGTTTTTATTTCTTTAATTTTTCTAATTCTCCATTCGAGCGAGCACCATTTCTTTCTGCTACCATTACACTTCTTTTTTGATCGATATAATCAAGTAATGTTCTATATTCTTCCTCATATACTGATAATCGCTCCAGAAGACGTTCTTTCTCTGTTTGTAACGATTCAATTTGTTGTTGCAACACCATTAAAGAGCTTTCATCTTTATAATTTCGCAAGAATTCAATAACATCATTCAACGTAATAGACTTTGGCTCTAATACCGTTGTCTCTTTCACTTCGTAATTTTCTACCTTACGAAGTTGCTTCGCTTCTTCAATACGTTCTTTATACTGCTTTCTAACGTAAGAATTCCACCTAAATCCACAAGCTGCAGGTGTACGAGACAAATGCCTCCCCACTTCTTTAAAAGCGGAAAGTTGCGTTCCACCTTCACGAATATGCCGGAGTACTACTTCTGCCAGAAGCAAATCTTCATCATCAGTCCAAGCATCTTGTCTTGTTGTCGCCATCTCTCTAGTCCTCCCTATGCATTTTTTATTAAGCATATGCAGTTACTAGAAAAGATAGAATACAACAAATAAAGAATAAGACAAAAAAAAATAAACGTAGAAGATATCTTCTACGTTTATTTTTCCGCAATTACTTGCTGATTACTTCTTTACCTTTGTAAGTACCGCATGCTTTACATACACGGTGAGCTAATTTCGCTTCACCACAGCTTGGGCACTCTACCATACCAGGTACTGATAATTTGAAATGCGTACGACGCTTTCTTTTTACTGTTTTAGAAGTTCTTCTAAAAGGTACAGCCATTCTTCCCACCTCCTTAAAAGAAATAGTTATTTTCATATGAAGGCCTAAACCAGTCTTCCGATTATTTGTCAAAAAACTTTGCAAGTCCTGCTAATCTTGGATCAACAGTCTTTTCTTTGTTTTCTTCCGAAATCACTTGCCAGTCTTGACCTTGCATCGGTGCTCCACCAGAAACATCATCACTGAAAATTTGCATTGGAATCTCCAAAAGTATATTTTCCTTGATTACGGGCAGTAAGTCAAGTACTTCTCCTTCTAAACAATGAATTTCAGCTTCTGTTTCAAATTCTTCTTCTGAAGTTTGGAACACCTCAGTTGTTTTAATGTCAAATGGTAATGTCACATCTACTAAAGAGCGAGAACATGGTAAAACCATGCTTCCAGTTATATGTAGATGAAACGTAAACTTACCGGAGCCAAAATCAACTCTTCCTGTTACTTGAACAGGATTAATTTCACGAATATCTTTCTCGACCTCTTTTAGCTCACTTACATCTACCATTTCATTCAATGTCAATCCTTTATTTCTCAATTTGTTCAATTGATGGATGGACCATTTCATATCATATCACCTCAAGGCAACAAACAAAATTATAGCTAGCCATTTTATATTTGTCAATGTTTTTTCTTTACACTATAATGAAGTCATCATAGGAAATAATATATAGATTATCACGTTTTCCAAAAAGATGCTACATCGAAAGGAGAGATTACCATAAAATCCAGTGGTATTGTTGTTGAATATAACCCTTTTCATAACGGTCATGCTTATCATGTGCAACAAACAAAAAAGTTAACACAGTCTGATATTATTATCGCCGTTATGAGTGGTCCTTTTTTGCAGCGTGGTGAGCCCGCACTCATCTCCAAATGGTATCGTACTAAAATGGCCTTAACAAACGGCGTAGACCTTGTTGTAGAGCTTCCTTATGCATTCGCAACCCAAAAGGCCGAGACTTTCGCAAATGGCGCAATTTCGATTTTAAACGCCCTTGGTGTTTCTGACATTTGTTTCGGCAGTGAAGATGGACAAACTGAAAATTTCTACACTACCATCGCTATACAAAAAAATGAAGAAGAGACTTTTAATCGTCTTGTGAAGCAATTTATGAATGCAGGTAATAGTTATGCAAAAGCTACATCTGAAGCCTTTTCACACATCTTACCACCCGAAAAAAACGTAGATATGTCACAACCAAATAACATTTTAGGCTTACAGTACATTAAAGCAATTCTCTTACAAAATAGTTCCATGCAAGCGCAAACTATAAAAAGATTCGCCTCTCATTATCATGATGAAACATTTCATGATCAACATATTGCAAGTGCAACAAGTATTCGCAAACAGCTATTTAATGAAAACAGTTCCTCTACAACTATTGAGCCTTTTATCCCAAAAATAACTGCTTCTCTTTTAGAAAACTACAAGCAAAACTACGGGACGTTACATAACTGGGAAAAATACTTTTCATTTTTTAAATACAAACTTATGACGATGTCTTCAGAGGACTTACAACATATATATGAAATGGAAGAAGGTTTAGAGCATCGTATTTTATCAAAAATACAAAACAGTTCATCTTTCTATTCATTCATGGAAGCATTAAAAACAAAACGTTATACATGGACTAGATTACAAAGAGCTTGTACACATATTTTAACAAATACAACGAAGGAAGAAATACATAAAGCAAATATAGAGCAACATGCGCCGTATATCCGTCTTCTCGGAATGTCACAAAAGGGACAAACTTATCTTTCTAAAAATAAGAAAAAAATAGAACTCCCAATCCTTACTCATACAAAAACATTCGAACATCCGACTTTAGATATAGAACGAAAATCAAATGCTGTATATTTCTCCATAATGCAAGAACCTTTGCGGACACAACTGCTAAAACAAGACGCAACGCATCATCCAATTCGTTATGATGAAATAACGAAAAAATTCCTATAAAAAAACCTCTCTTCTTCAGAGAGGTTCACTTTGTTTTACCCATTTTTTCCAAATACGTTAATGCATCATCCAGTGTGTCCACCGGTACAATTTTCATCTTTGTTTTAATATCTTTCGCAGCTTCAAGAGCATCTTTATAATTCGATTTCTCTACACCTTTTTCATTTGGTGCAAAAAACACTTCAGCTCCTGCATCACTAGCAGCTACTACTTTTTGCTGAATACCACCAATTGGACCAATTTCTCCTTTATCATTGATTGTACCTGTTCCAGCTATTTCATGTCCGTTTGTTAAATCGTCTTCAACGAGCTGATTATAAATTTCTAGTGTAAACATTAACCCTGCTGACGGGCCTCCTATTTCATGGGAATCAATTTTCACTTTCGGATCTACTACTAACTCTCTTTCCGTCACGATAGAGACCCCTATACCGACGCGTCCATTCCCATTAGGGATTGTCTTTACATTTAAATTTTCTTTAAACTGTTTTCCGCCCCGCTTGTATTCAATATTTACTGTATCCCCTTCTTTTTTCCCTGTCATATACTCAATAAATTGTTCCGTCTTGTCGAATGTTTTTCCATCGACAGCTACTATAACATCTCCAAGCTTAAGCTTTCCTTCTGACGGCATACCCTTTGCTACACCAGCCACTAGTACACCTTTATTTTCAAAAGAAACAGAGCGATTTGCACGTTTATATGCATTATAAATTGCAGCATTTTGTGAATCTTTCATCGCATACTCTTGACGAAATTGATATTCTTCATCACTCTCACCTTTTTGCAATATTTCTTCCGCCTTCGAAACGTGTGTATATTTATTAAATTGCGCGGCTATTAAGTTCACAACATTTGCAGGTCCCATTGAGACAGTGACAAGCATAAAATCACCAGACTCTTTAGTACCACCGTCAACTTGCACGTACGGCGCTAATTTCGCGGCCATACCTGGTTTTGTCACAAAGTATGGCAAACGCACATAAACAAGTAGCATCGCCAATATAACCCCTATTAAAATTGCATATATAAACCGAAAACGCTTAAACATTATGTTTCTCCTTCCACTGCTCAATTAGTAAATAAATGTTTGAAATGTGTTTTTCTGCTTCCACTTCTCCGACCCGAATGATATCTTCAATATGTGTAAAAGCACGCGAACTAAATTGTTCTACTGCTGGCCGCATCATTAAATCTGATGCTATTTGCCGATTCATCACAAGTTCATGTTGCATGATTTCAATACTTTGCATAATCACATCATAAATCGATGTAACCTCTCCATTCACCTTAATTGGAGATACATCAACAGCAATAACAATATCAGCCCCTAAATCTTTTACAACCGATACGGGAATACGGTCAATTACCCCTCCATCCACTAATAAGCGGCCATCTATTTTCTCTGGAACAAACACCCCTGGCACAGATATACTAGCTCGAACCGCCTCCGCAATCGGCCCGCTTGTAAAAACAACTTTTTCCCCCTTCAAAATGTCAGTAGCCACAACAGCCGTCGGGATATCTAACTCTTCTAAATTTTTATTATATGTAAACATTTTAATCATATCTTTGATCCTTTTTCCAGCAATAAATCCCATTTTAGGAACTGTAAAATCCAAATAATATTTCCTTTTAAAAACAGCTGCCAATTTATACAGCCTTTCAACGTTACAACTTGCTGCATAGAATGTACCAATTAACGCTCCTATACTGCTACCTGCTATCATATGAATAGGGATACCAGCTTCCCTTAATACTTTTATTACCCCTATGTGAGCAAAACCTTTTGCACCTCCGGATCCAAGCGCTAAACCGATTTTTGGTTCCTTCATTTTTCTCACCCTTTAATTTTTTTCATTCCTTTTTCATACTTATGGTCTAAATTCACCACATATCCACGTATACTGAAATGAACGTTTTTGGGACAAAGGGGGATTTTCTTACATGTACGAAAAATGGAAAACTGCTTTTCTTACCATATCAATGTTATTTTTAACCTTTTCTCTTGTACTTCATCCCCAAGCTGCTTTGCAAGCTTCAATTCGCGGGTTAAATATATGGTGGGAAGTTGTATTCCCTTCACTACTACCGTTTTTCATCATTGCGGAACTTCTAATCAGTATTGGTATTGTAAAATTTATCGGTGTTATATTAGAACCACTAATGCGTCCACTGTTTCGTGTTCCAGGGGTAGGTGGGTTTGTTTGGACAATGGGAATGGCTTCAGGATTCCCCGCTGGCGCCAAATTAAGCGCTAGACTACGCAAGAGCAATCAACTAACACAAATCGAAGCGGAACGACTCGTATCTTTCACAAATTCTTCTAATCCACTTTTTATTTTCGGAGCGGTTTCTATTGGTTTTTTCAATAATCCGAAATTAGGGCTCGTATTAGCAGCAGCACATTATATAAGTAACTTTATCGTCGGATTACTTATGCGCTTTTATGGTAATAACGATACTTACATAAAAGACAAACATACGAATCAAAAGCGTGCCTTTCAAAACCCTTTTTCTATCCTCCACCAAACACGTATGCAAGAAAAAAGACCGATTGGAAAACTACTCGGTGACGCTATCGTTTCTTCTATTCAAACATTGCTCATGATTGGTGGGTTTATTATTTTATTCTCTGTTTTAAATAAAATGATTACTGTTTTCGAAATTACAAAAGCGCTTTCTTTTATTATGCAACATATTTTATCATTCTTCCAACTTACATCCCAATTTAGTATTCCGATATTATCCGGTATTTTTGAAATGACGCTTGGAAGCCAAATGATTAGTCAAACTAATGAATCAACACTTCTTCAACAAGCGATGGTAACAAGCTTCATTTTAGCATTTAGCGGCCTTTCTATTCAGGCACAAGTAGCAAGCATATTAGCGGAGACAGATATCCGCTTTAAACCATATTTTTCAGCTCGAATTATCCAAAGTATTCTCGCTCCTATTTTCACTTTTATATTTTGGGGACCATTTTATGAAAAAGTTCATTCTTTCTCGCCTACGCAAGAAGATCTTCCCGTAGTTTTATTGAATCATTCTTACACACTAACTGATATTTGGACATCATTTATACACTACGGACCAATCTTCACCTTATTTTGTTTATATTTATATGTTATCTTATTGTTTTTACGCATTTATAAAGAAAAACCCCGTTCACTTTAACGGGGTTTGAAACTTTTCTTTTAAAGCACGCTCTACAATCGGAGGAACAAGGTCTACTACACTTCCCCCATATCTCGCAACTTCTTTCACAATACTTGAACTTAAAAATGAATATTGATTATTTGTCATAATGAAGAAGGTTTCGATATTTTCGTCTAATTTTCGATTCATTGAAGTAATTTGCATCTCATATTCAAAATCAGAAACCGCTCGCAAACCACGTAATATTGCATTTGCATTACGCATTTTTGCATATTCCACCAATAATCCACTATGTGAATCAACTTTCACATTCGGAATATCCTTTGTCGCCTCTCGAATTAACTCTAGGCGTTCTTCTACCGAAAAGAATGGTTTTTTTGATGAATTGTTTAAAACAACTACATATACTTCATCAAATACTTTTGCTCCCCTTTTAATAATATCCAAATGTCCAAGGGTAATTGGATCAAAACTCCCTGAAGAAATAGCTATACTTGTCATTCTGTCCCCTCACCTTCATACTTATAAATCGAAATTGCTGTAATCCCGTAGTTTTCTACCCGTACTTTTACAAGTTCTCCTATTGAATCAGGTAAAACCACGTCATCCCCATGCTCTGCCATAATGATGCCATCTTTATTTAACAATCCATGTTGATCGATCACACTAATTAAAGACACAATTTTTTGACCTTTATATGGAGGGTCTATTAGTATAAGATCGAATGATATTTCACGCTTTATAAGCGCCTTTACCGCACGTTCCGCATCATTTCGATACACTTCAGCTTGTTCTTGTATTCTACAGCTTTCTAAATTTTGATGAATGACTTTTATCGCTTTACTATCTCGGTCAACAAAAATCGCTTTATCAATCCCTCTACTTATGGCCTCAATTCCAAGACCACCACTACCACCAAATAAGTCAAGAGCGATACCACCATCATAATAAGGACCTATCATATTAAAAATAGATTCTTTCACTTTATCTGTCGTTGGACGTGTTGTATTACCAGGTACCGCTTTAAGTGGGTGCCCTTTACATTTTCCTGAAACTACTCTCATCTGTTGTCACTACCTTTATTTCAATCTATCGAGCGATTACAGTAAATCCATCTCAAGTCAGTAACCGCTACCAAACCATACAATTCTTCACTAATTCGTTACTTAACCTATAGAGAACGTTAGTTAAAATAACCGTTCGCTATTTCTTGCATATTCATCTCACTATTTGCGAACAAAAACCCTTTATGTACATCAGTTCCACTTTACCTTTTTTATCCTATCATAAAATAAAAAAAAGAAAAATAAAAAGCCTAACATAAATTTTGATTTCATTATGTATATCTTCATTTAGATTGGACATAAATAAATATAACAACATCATCTTCGATGTTGTTGCCAACCGCGGAGAAGACTTACGTTTCCCCATAAGTTCTTCCTCCGGTTTCTCCTCTCCCTTTTCCTTCTTACTAGTACATACTAGTATTAGAAGGGCCCTGCTTTGCAGGGTTTTTTTATTTGTCTACTTTTCATTTAAAAAGTGAGGTGGTACAGTAAAAGAAAGAGGAGGAAAAAATATGATTCAACGCTTTATAGAACTCGGAGAAGGCTACTCTGACTTATATGAATTACTTGAAATTGCCAAAACAAACCAAGAACGTGTAACACATATGTTACAATTCGAAACTGTAAAAAACGAAAAAAAAATGTGTTCACTTGTTGTAATACTAAAACCGACAACTACTGGTGATTTCCAACCATTATACATATGTCGTGAAGGCATTCCTTTACTTGAAAATAAAAAAAGTAAACGTGTCGTTTTATTTGAAGAAATGGCGGAACAAATAGGGAAAAAAGTTACTCCCTTTACTGTAAAACCATCAACAACTTTCCCTGAAAAAGAACTATTTTTTAATCATCTAATTGGTATTTTACGAATGAACAATTTCATTCCTCCAATGAAATAACACGTTATTTCAAATAAAAAAATCCCTGCTAAATTTAGCAGGGATTTTTTCACTTAGCTATAATCGTATTCTTTTGCCCGATCAGGACGCGAATTTTCGAATTCTGTTTTTAAAAATGGGCGATACGACTGTTCTACTTTTTTCACAAAAGGAAGTTTATTCAATTTTTGCATCATATGCTCAATTTGTTCCATATCACAATATACAACGGCATATTTCAAACGTTTTGATATGTAATGAATGTTACCATATTTCCTTAAAATCTTGGCATGTTTCAATGAATGTAAATAAACAATCATACTTTGTCGTTGCCCGAACATAATCTTCTCCATCTTCTCCTTTTAAAAACTTATATTCTTATATTTTATGAAAACCAATCAAAATTTATGACATTAAAGGACAAACTCTGTATACGTTTTCTTCTATATTCTAAAAAACAGGGTAAATTACCCCGTTTTTTTACAACCACAACCGCCTCCGGTACCACAACCACCGCCACAGCCACCCGCATCAAAAAACGGATTTCCTGTTGGAACTTTAACGGAAGGAGACACCTCAGAACCAATTGCTACACTAACTTCATCTAATAACTTTTGTAAAGCAGTTTCTGCTCTTTTAAAGGCTGCAACCTTATCATGCATATCTACAGAACGCTTTAATTCCCTCATTTTCGTCGAAACGAAAGTATAATCAGGATGATATTTACCAAAACGTTGCACTTCTTCGTATCGCTCTTTCATCGCTGTAAATTGCTGAATTAGCGTCTGGACTTCTATATCTTCTTGTAAATCCTTATAATACTTACGATAATCTTCTGCTATATCTGAACAGATAATCGCTTTTGCAAGCTGCTCTGCCTTATCTAAAATCAATACGCTTTCCAGCGTCGCTACAATCATGAGAGACACCTCCGAGTATTCATCATAACACATTTGGAACAGAACTACTAATTGAAGTGTCTCACCTAAAAGAAAGATATGATTCTAACTACTTTTCATACAATCCCCTTGAACTCTTATACACTAATATGCTCCGCAATATTATATTTAAGAACATCCCATTTCCCGCTATTCTCTTTCACGTAGCTAATACATGCGTTTTTTAACGGCGTTTTAAATGTAATTTCATCTGGTGCAATTGCGTGTAAAATAGCTTTTATTGCATGTGAATGCGCAACAATGATAATACGTTTATCTCCATGTGCTACTGCAACCTCTTGTAAAGCCGTAAAACAGCGCTCTACAATTTCTTCATCCTGCTCCATTCCTTCTACATTACCTTCTGCAATTAACTCTCTAACGGCCGCAACTGGTTTCCCAGAAGCTTCCCCAAAATTACGTTCCATAAATCGCTCATCTAATAAAATAGATGGTAATCCAATAGCCCCAGCAATTTCCTTAGCTGTTTCTTGCGCTCTAATTAACGGACTACTTATAATTATATCCCACGATTCCGCTTGCAAGGCAGCTGCACTTTGACTCGCTTGCTTCTTCCCAACCTCGTTAAGTGGAATATCTTCGCGCCCTTGAATAATCTCTTGAAAGTTCCAATCAGTTTGTCCATGTCGTACTAAACAAATTTCCGTCATGCTACAACTCCTTTTTTAAATAATGCGATTCTATTGTAACAAAAGTTTTGCATAACGGACATAGTTTTCCCTTCCAATTACGTCGTATTTTGCTGCTTCATATACTGGAACATATCAATCATAATTGAAGCAACCGCCAATTGATTTTGAAATTTTTCCACTTTATCTGGTATCGTTTTTTTGAAATGCTGCATGGCAGCTAACTCAAAAACTTCTTTTTCTTCTGGGTTACGCGTCAATTTCCGGTACCAGTATGGCTGTTCCCGAATATAGCGAGCTAAATCCTCATCAGCTTTTATAAACTCCATAATTTCCGCTCTCATCCTCTTTCCCCCTAATCCTTTTGAAAGAAAAAAGGATTATTTTCAGAAGTACTTTGTTCTGGCTGCGCACGGTTCCCTTGAAATTGTTGGATAACTTGTTGCACGCTACCAATCGCACTCGTTACATTTGCTAAATGATGTTGCATTTGTTCTACGTCTAACTTTTTAAAGAAAGAAAGCATTTGCCCCATCACATCAGCTGTTTTTTCCTCTTCTGTTCGACTTTCTTTTTCTTCTTTATTTTCTTTTACCGAAGAAAAAGCAGGTGCTCCATCAGGTCTATATGCTGTCCATATTTGATCTTCTTCACCTAGTAAGTACCATTCTTCATAAAATTGCTGCCAAGTTTTTTGACCACTTCTAACCTCATGAACCATTTTAGGGTGATGGTTTACAAACTCTTTAAACTGTTGAACCGATGGATGTAACGGCCCTTTTGTTGTTGGCATAATCCTCACCTCTTCATGTATATCTACTATATTGTAAGAAAAAAAAGGCACATGGTTCGCCTATTTTTAGACGATTCATGCACCTTTTTATCTCCCTATTTGTGGACAGTAAGACTTCCATCTTAAACTTCTACGAATAGGCGGGAGTCTTACAAGCCCGATTGATGAAGGCTAATAATCAGTGAAGGATGCCCCCCCACTGATTAAAGTTTCATTTTATTTTCGGATAAAGTTTTGAGTATAAAATTTATCATATACCCCAACACCTAATCCAGTAAATTGTTCATTTAATACATTCTTTCTGTGACCCTCACTATTTAACCAACCTTGTACCGCCGCAATTCCATCACTATGTTGCGCCGCTATATTCTCACCAGCAAGTTGAAAAGCCACTTGCCCACGTTGCAAACGATCTCCTAACGTACCAAAAGTAGGTGAATCGTGTGAAAAATAATTATTATCCTTCATATCTTTACTATGGCCTAATGCAACATCTGCAGTTTGTTGGTCCCATGTTAACAACGGTAATTGATGACGACTTCGAATAACATTTGTTAAATCGAGAATTTGTTGCATATTTCCATTTTCTACTTGTTTCATTTTTTCTGGCGTCAGCGGCTGTTCCGCTATTAATTCACCTGAATAAACGAGTTGATATGGTCTTTGTCGTAATAACGTTTCATCATCCATATAACGAAGACCAACAAGCTCATGTGTAAAGTGATCAAAATATAATTGTGCCCATCCATCTTCTACAGGTACTAGCGGTTGTTCCATTACTTCCGTATCAGATAACTCAAATTGATAACTATTCTTTCCTCTTTTTAATGAAATCTCATGTGAAAGTGGATTCTTTTTATATACCTCTTCATACTTTTCATTTATATAATAGGGAGCCACCTTAACTTGCTCACCAGCAACATACGCCGTTACAACTTTACGTTCAGCAACTCCAAATTGAACATACTGAGCTAAATCTTGGTTATACACCCACCATTCATATCCATAAGCAGACGGCTCTATTCGAGACGGTTCGCCCCACTTCGCTAATAAATTCTCAGAGTCCCCACCAATCATACTTAAAACAGTATCTGTGGATTCTTCATTTACTTGCTTCTTCTTTTTCACAATTTTATTTTCTTGCTTAGAGTGAGATGGGGTTAATATATATTGTGATACGAGTAACTTCCCGTATAAATCAACAGCTAAAATTAAAAATGTAATCATTACGATACGCAATAATTTCTTCAAACGATATACCTCCTGAACAAAGCATAAAATCGAGATATACACAAATCCTTTTCTTTCCTTTTTTGTGTGTACCGTACTCTTTTCACTATATCATATTTTCACGAAAAAAGTCTGGAATATCCCTTTTCTCGCAATATGAATTGCACTTTCTTATTATTCATACTATTATAAAAATAATGCACTAACATTAAAATAAGGAGGTATTCTATGCAATTTACAAATACAAACTTTAATGATGCAGTCGTTGATTTAACTCTTTTAACTGAGATTATGGAAAACAATCATTTTGTACTTGCTGGACAATGGGATTACGAACGCGTTACATATGATTATAAATTTGAAATATTAAAGGATATTTATTATTTACGTGTACAAGGATTTGCTGTTGAAGGTGACATCGGCGGCAGACACGCTCAAGTAAAACTATTGCCACCCTTATTAGGAAAACATTATTATCCTCATGGCGTTGAATATGGAGATGATGAGATTTTTCCAACGAATGTACTTCAAAAAAGCGAACAACTCCTACAAAATATCGAAAAAGAGTTGAAAGAATTTCAAATTATTGAATAACAAAAAAACTAGCGCATTAATACGATGCGCTAGTTTTTATTTCGTCTGCAAATAAGGAGGTAATTCTTGCAGCTGCTCTTTATCCTTTTCACGCTCTCTACGTGCCCATTTAAAGAACACATAACCGATAATCGTACCGTACACTATTTCCTGGACAATTTTCATAATGATACCGCCTGTTTGTTGGTCTTCTACTACCGGCATCCAATGTAAAAATTCTGGTCCAGTTATATTTAAATCTGATAAAGTCCCCGCCGGTACACAGAGCTCCATTGCCTTCATCCAAGCGGCCGGATCTGTATATGTTGCAAATAATGGTGCAGTCGCAAAAATTATTAACGCACAAGCTGGCGTTAATAAAATACCATTAGCAAACATATAACCAAGCTTCTTAATATCACTTAAAGTTTGATATTCTGGTAGCGGATTTAACATCGGCCACCACATCATCATTGCTGCAAAAAACAATATAGCAAGGCAAATAGGATGCGCTATTTGACTTTGTTTTACTGTATCAAAAACAACTGGCAAATGATAAAAGGAAAACAGACCGTTAAATACCAACAACGCAATAAGCGGCTTTCCAAAAACCTTTAGCACAATTTGAACGAACTTAAAAGAAGTAATATATTGATATAACCATACGGGTATACCAAGCAGTAATAACGGAGGCACCGCAATATACATTACTGCCATCTCAAGCATATGTGCACTAAATATAATATGACCAATTAAATCAATAGGTCCTCCCTTTACAAAATACAAAAGAACAATCCCGGTCGTAAAATAAAAAATTTGCTTCTTACTTACCTTCGTCGCATTTTCAAATCGCGTTCTATATGGTCCAATAACTAAAAAATAACTAATAAGAATTGAGATCATAAATAATAAAAAAATCGGACTCCATAAAGCTTGAAAACCAAATACCCATAAGTTTTCCATTTCCACACCTACCTTTTCAAAATCCTTATATTTCATATACAAAGAGGGCTATGATAAATCAGAGCCCCCTACTATCACTGTTTAAATCCACACAATTGTCATAAAGGCTAATATTGTTAATAAACCAATTAACAATCCAGAGTATAAGAAGAAACTCGCCGCTTCATGCCCTTTATGACTCATATGCATGAAATAATATAACTGAAATATAACTTGAACGACTGCTAACAATAATATAAATGGAACCGAAAAAATCGGGCTAAATGTTTTCGGATATGCCACCGCTGCAAATGCAACTAATGTTAAAAAAATCATTAGTGAAAATGTAATAACTTGGTGCTTCATTTCCTCTGCACTTTTTCTCTTCCGATAAACAAGATCCACCTTAGGATTATTCGTTTGCTTAACCGCCATTGTTTATCCCACCATTCCCATCAAATATACTACAGTGAAAATAAACACCCAAACTACGTCAATAAAGTGCCAATAAATTGATGCAACATAAAACTTTGGTGCGTTATATAAATTTAAACCTCTCTTCGCGTTTCTAAAGATTAATGTTAAAATCCAACATAATCCAAACAACACGTGGAGCCCGTGTGTACCAACAAGAGCATAAAATGCAGAACCAAATGCACTACTTCTCATAGTATGCTTAAATTCATGCGTATAATGATAAAACTCATATATTTCAAACCCCAAAAATCCTAAGCCAAGCAACACTGTTACAAGTAACCAAAGTTGCATTTTCTTAAAGTTGAAATTTTTCATATGATACATTGCGTATACACTCGTTAAACTACTTGTTAACAAAAGCATCGTCATAATGAAAACGAGCGGCATTTGAAACATCTCTTGAGATGTTGGTCCACCATTTGTAGAGTTCTTTAATGCTAAATATGTGCCAAATAAGGAAGCGAACAACACTGTTTCGCCTCCAAGAAATAACCAAAAACCAACAAACTTATTTTTTCCCTCAAGGGTTGCTTTTTCAGGCTCTGCTGGAAATGTTTCATTCGTTAATTTCTCATCTACATGCATTACGCCTTGCCCCCCTTATCATCTAAATCTTCCTTATGAATATGATATCCATGATCATCAATTACTGAACGAAGGAACATTGTACCAAATGTAATGATTAAACCGATAATTGCTACTAATAACCAAAATTTATCTTTGCCACCCTGCATATACATAGCACCAAAAGCAGCTATAAATAAACCTAGAGAAATAATAAATGGTGAAAATGAAGAATTTGGCATATGAATATCACCGACCGGTTCCGCTGCTGTCATCTCTTTATTACCCTCACGTTTTTCAATCCAAAACGGATCTAATCCGCGAACAAATGGTAACTGTTTGAAATTATATTCCGGTGTAGGTGCTGGCATTGTCCACTCTAACGTACGCGCATCCCACGGATCACGACCAGCCTTCTCTTTTGATACCGTTGTTTTTATTACATTGAATAAAAGAGCAATCGTTCCAAGAGCCATAAACACTGCTCCAATAGAACTAATCATATTCCCCATTTCCAATCCTTGCCCCTCTAGATATGTGTAGTAACGACGCGGCATACCGATTAGACCCAGGAAATGCTGAATAAAGAACGTTAAATGGAAACCGATAAAGAATAACCAAAATGTTATTTTTCCTAACGTTTCATTTAATACTTTATTAAACATAAGTGGCCAATAATAATGCGCACCTGCAAGTAAACCAAATACAACACCGCCAACAATTACATAATGAAAGTGTGCTACTACGAAATAATTATCATGAAACTGATAATCGGCTGGTGCAGAAGCAAGCATAACACCTGTAACTCCACCCATAACAAAGGATGGAATAAAAGCTACCGCCCACATCATTGGTGTTGTAAACCTAATACTTCCACCCCACATGGTAAAGAGCCAGTTAAATATTTTAATACCCGTCGGAACTGCAATCGCCATTGTTGCAACTGAGAAGATAGCATTTGCAACAGGCCCAAGACCAACAGTGAACATATGATGCGCCCATACCATAAATCCTAAAAATCCTATTAATACTGTCGCGAACACCATCGAGGAATAACCGAATAATCGTTTTTTCGAAAATGTGGCGAAGATTTCTGAGAATATTCCGAAAGCTGGGAGTATAAGAATGTATACTTCCGGATGACCGAAGATCCAGAATAAATGCTCCCATATAATCGTGTTCCCACCTAGTGCCGGATTAAAGAAACTTGTGCCAAATAAACGATCTAACATTAAAAGTCCTAATCCTACAGTTAATGGTGGAAATGCAAATAAAATAAGTGAAGATGTTACAAATGTTGTCCATGTAAACATCGGCATGCGCATGTACGTCATCCCTGGCGCACGCATATTAATAATTGTAACAAGGAAGTTAATACCTCCAATTAATGTACCAATACCTGATATTTGCAAGCCGAGTACATAAAAATCAACACCATGTCCTTTAGAGGCTAAAGCTAAAGATGCATACGATGTCCACCCTGCATCAGGCGCTCCTCCTAAAAACCAACTTAAATTTAAAAATAATCCACCAAAGAAAAATAACCAAAATCCGAGCGAATTCAAAAACGGGAACGCCACATCACGTGCTCCAATTTGAAGTGGTACAGCGGCGTTCATAAATGCAAACACGAGTGGCATAGCTGCGAGGAAAATCATTGTTGTACCGTGCATCGTTAATACTTGATTATAAGCATCCCCAACAAGAAAAGCATTGTTTGGAATCGCTAACTGCAGGCGAATAAATAGCGCTTCTATTCCACCTATTACAAAAAACAATCCACCTGCAATTAAATAGAGAATGGCAATCTTTTTATGGTCTACTGTCGTTAAATAATCCCATATGACAGCACCCATCCCCTGTTTTTTTGCTACAGAACTCACGTTTTCAACCTCCCCTTCGCAAATGATCCCTCTTTACTTTTCAATCTTTAACGTTTGTAAATATGCATTTAATGCATTAATTTGATCATCCGTTAAGTTGCCATATTTACCAGTCATTTTATTACCTGGTTTCATATTTTCAGGATCTTTGAGCCATTTTTTTAAGTTCTCTTCATTATTTTCGGCAATACCAGCAACCATATCGCGATCTGCAAAGTTTGCTAAGTTCGGTGCGATACGAGCAGAAGGTGGTCTACTATCATTTGATCCAACTGCATGACAACCAATACAGCTTTTATTAAATATTTCTTGACCCTCTTGCGCCTTTGTAGAAGCTACTTCTTTTTTTCCATCAATTTTCTTCATGTCAGCAAGCCACTTTTTGTACTCGCTTTCATCCAGAGCTTTCACTTTGAACTGCATTAAAGAATGTGAGGGGCCACAAAATTCTGTACAAAAACCATTATAAGTGCCCGATTTATCTGCCTTTAACCACATTTTGTTTACATTATCTGTATTTGTATCCATTTTCCCAGCTAAAGATGGAACCCAAAACGAATGTTTAATATCGGCACCCTTCAAATTCAAATACACTTTCTTACCTGTGGGGATAACTAAATCTTGAGAAGTTACTATTTTTTCTGATTTATAAGAAAATTCCCACCAATAAAGATTCGCTGTTACATCAACAACGATAGTATCTTTATCAATATTCTTTTTCTCCATCGCACTTACATCAGCAAGCTTGAATGTATATGTAACAGTCGGAACAGCCAAGATTAACAAAAGAATAATCGGAATAACTGTCCATATAATTTCTAGTTTGTGATTTCCTTCAACTTGCTCTGGAATATAATCTTCCTCACCCTTTTTTTGTCGGAAACGCACAATTACATATAAGAAAATAATAGTAACTACAAGTACTACTCCTACCATGATTGCACTCGCTAGTAAGAGCAAATCATATTGCATTTTTGCTACTTCCCCTTGCGGAATTAAAGTAGACTGAAAAGCTTTACCGCATCCCCCTAACAGTAAAGCCAGCAGTGAAACGAACGAAAGCAGTCGCCACTGTTTCTTCATACAAACAACCCCCACTTTCTTTGTGAATTAGATTGTACTTTATAGTTAAGTAAAGTAAATCTCAACGTAAAGAAATCCAATCATGTCGTTGTCTTAGAAGAATGTAACTACAATCATTGACACAAATAAGATTGTTAAGTAATTCAGGGAATAAACAAACATTTTTACGGACCATTTGATGTCATCTTGCTTACGGAAGCCATAAAACCCTAATGCGATCCATCCGATGTTAAGCAATGTTGCAATTACCATGAATGTTATTCCAAGCCCACTCATATAAAATGGTAGTGGTAATAAACATACTGTCCAAATCATAATCTGACGTTTCGTAATATCAAATCCCTGTACAACAGGAAGCATTGGGATTCCTGCATTTCGATATTCATCAACACGCTTCATCGCTAATGCGAGGAAATGTGGGATTTGCCAAATAAACATAATTAAAAATAACATCCAAGCAATTGGATGACTTAAAGACGGATCAATTGCCGCCCATCCAATTAAAGGTGGAACTGCTCCTGATATACTACCTACAACAGTATTCAACGTATATTTTCTCTTCGTCCATAACGTATATAAAACAACATATGTGAAGGCACCAATAAATGAGATTAACACTGCCATCGGTGTAGTAAGTAATAAAAATGCAAAGCCAAGAAGTAAAATTACAAGTCCAAATGCAAGTGCAAAGCCAGGTTTATATTTACCCGTTACCGTTGGACGGTTTTTTGTTCTTTCCATTAATGGATCGATATCTCGGTCAATGTAGTTATTTAAACAACATACCCCAGCCATAATTAATGCAGAACCAACGATTGTGAAAAATAGCTTATCTAGATTGTCCATAACACTCAATCCATTAAAATGTAAAGCCAACCAAAATCCTGTAAATACAGTAAGTGTATTTGAGTTTACAATCCCCATTTTAACGAGCGCTGATAAATCTTGTAACCGAGTTGTTTCCGGTACACTTGAAACAGCTGACTCATCATGCAGCTCACTTGTTGCATGGTTCATCACTTTAACCCCCTCTTAAACCTATCATCTTTCTAAGCACATATTTCATGTGAAATATTTCGCTTCTATACAGCAATATTATTACAGTAGAAATATTGTTAACCCATTCTACTACTAATCTACGCCCATACTCCAATATATTAAATCACATTTCCTGAACTTTTTGTGAAGAAAACATGAACTTTTTGTGTCGAACATTAAAAAACTTTATTCCAATTTATCCTTATCATAACATGATGTTATCTTCTATAATAAACTATTTTGTCATATTTAGCATGTATTCTCCCCATTTCTTTTCAAAACAGCCTAAATCCCTCCTAAAATATGTATTTAAAATCCCATTTTTTTCTTTATAATACGTACGTTGTCCTCACCCTCCATTTCTTTGCTATTTTATTATTTTTTATATATCATAGGACTGTAGCACGTTTTATTCTATACATAATGGAATGAAAATATTTCGCAATAACTTCATAGCAGAAAGATGGTGAAAGAGATTGCAACGCTTTATTAAATGGTTAGCAGTCATTACAAGTCTCGATTTATTAGTAGTTTTACTAGGAGGCGCTTTAGTTACAAAAACGGGTTCAGGCCAAGGATGCGGCAAATCATGGCCTCTTTGTAACGGTGAATTTGTTCCATCTAATTTATCAATGGAAACTATTATTGAGCTAAGTCACCGCTTAACATCTGGATCAGCAGGAATCCTTGTTACTCTTCTTTGTATCTTGTCCTGGAAATATTATAAACATGTGCGCGAAACAAAGACGTTAGCAATTTTATCCTTCGTATTTTTAGTTGCACAAGCATTAATGGGGGCGGCGGCGGTTGTTTGGGGTCAAATGCCTGCTGTATTAGCTATTCATTTCGGTATTTCCTTAATTTCATTTGCTTCTGTCATCTTGTTAACGTGTCTTATTTTTGAAATTGATCAGAAATTTGATGCACGTTCACTTATTATGGACAAAAAAATGAAATTTCATATTTATGGTGTAACAATTTACAGTTATATCGTTGTCTACACAGGAGCTTTAGTACGTCACGAACGAGCTACCTTAGCCTGTCCAGACTTCCCTTTATGCAGTAAAAATAGACCTATGCCAACTCAACTACATGAGTGGGTCCAAATGGGGCATAGAGTTGCAGCTATGTTAATATTCGTTTGGATACTATACGCAATGTTTATAGCTATTCGTCATTACAAGCAGCAGCGTGTAGTATACTGGGGATGGATTATTTCCTTTATCCTTGTTACACTTCAAGCTATAGTAGGAATTTTAGTCGTATTGACAAATGCTAGTTTAGCAATGGCATTATTACATTCACTCTTCATTTCTTGCCTGTTTGCTGTACTATGCTATTTAGTTATGATAGGTACAAGAAGTACAGTCAATGCAAAAGAAACTGAATCAGCTTCTAAACAAACAAAATAAAGTAAAATTTTAATACCTTGCCAATTCGGCAAGGTATTATTTACACACAAAAAAGAGCTGCTTTCGCACAGCTCTTTTTCTTTATTTTAATGATCTAATTCAATGAGTAAATCTCCCGTTTGAATTGCATCCCCATCATTTACATATACTTTTTTCACTTTACCACTAAATGGCGCCTGAACCGTCGTTTCCATTTTCATCGCTTCTGTAATCGCCATGGAATCACCTTTTTTCACTTCATCGCCTTCTTTTACAACTACTTTAATAACTGTTCCTGGCATCGTTGCGCTAATATGATTTGGATTTTCACGGTTCCCTTTCACACGTTGTGCAACTGTTGCTTTCACGCTTTCATCTTTTACTACGATTTCACGTGGTTGACCGTTAAATTCCAAGTAAAGAATACGATTCCCATCTGGCTGAGGCTCTCCAATTGATACTAGTTTAACCATCAATGTTTTACCCTGTTCGATTTCCACATCAATTTCTTCACCAAGTCTCATACCATAGAAGAATGTCGGTGTATCAAGCACAGATACGTTTCCATAAGTCCCAGCAACTTTTTCGTAGTCCATAAATACTTTTGGATACAATGCATATGCGACTACATCAAAAATTGTTACTTCGCGTCCAAGTTTGTGGAATAACTCTTCTTTTAGAGCGTCAAAATCTACCGGCTCTAATAATTCACCTGGTCTTACTGTCAACGGCTCTTTTCCTTTTAAAATAATATCTTGTAATTCTTTCGGGAAACCACCATATGGTTGACCTAAATCTCCAGAGAACATTTCAACAACAGATCCTGGGAAGTCCATAGCATGTCCACGTTCTAAAATATCTTGTTCTGTCAGATGGTTTTGAACCATAAATAATGCCATATCACCGACAACTTTAGATGATGGTGTTACTTTTACAATATCTCCAAACATATCATTAACACGACGGTACATCACTTTAACTTCATCAAAGCGATCTCCTAAACCAACCGCCTTCGCTTGTTGTTGAAGATTACTATATTGTCCACCTGGCATTTCGTGCATATATACCTCTGTGTGAGGTGCGTTCATACCACTTTCAAATGGTGCATAATATTTGCGTACATCTTCCCAATAATAAGATAGTTTTTCTAATGAATCTATATTAACATCTGGTTGTCTTTCGTTTCCACCTAATGCATAGTATAGCGTGTTCGCACTTGGCTGTGACGTTTGACCAGCCATAGAACTCACCGCTACATCGACAATATCAACACCTGCTTCAATCGCCTTTGTATACGTTAAAATACCATTTCCGCTTGTATCGTGTGTATGCAGGTGAATTGGTATCGACACCGTTTCTTTTAATGCTGAAACTAAATCATATGCTGCGTTTGGCTTTAATAAACCTGCCATATCTTTAATTCCTAAAATGTGAGCTCCTGATGCTTCCAACTCTTTTGCTAAGTTTTTATAATAATTCAAATCATATTTACTGCGTAATGGATCATGAATGTCTCCCGTGTAACACATTGTCGCTTCTGCAATTTTACCAGTATCTCGTACAGCATCAATTGCAACTCTCATGCCTTCTACCCAGTTTAAGCTATCAAAAATACGGAATACATCAATTCCGGCTTGAGCAGAACATTCTACAAATTTTTGAATTAAATTATCTGGATAGTTTTTGTAACCTACTGCGTTTGAAGAGCGAAGTAACATTTGGAATAAAACATTCGGCATTTGTTCACGAAGATCTAGTAATCGTTCCCATGGATCTTCTTTTAAGAAACGATACGCAACATCAAATGTTGCACCGCCCCACATTTCTGCTGAGAATAGATTTGGTAACATTCTCGCTGTCGGCTCTGCAATTTGATGTAAATCTTTAGTTCGAATACGAGTTGCAAGTAAAGACTGATGCGCATCACGGAATGTTGTATCCGTTAAAAGTACACGTTTTTGATCTTGAACCCACTTTACTAGTCCATCCGCTCCACGCTCATCCAAAATTTGTTTCGTTCCATTTTGGATTGGCTCTGAGTGTTTTACGCTTGGTATACGAGCATCAGGGAAAATTGGCTTTTCTTTTTTCCCTACTCCTGGGAAGCCATTTACTGTTACTGAACCAATATAATTTAACATTTTCGTTCCACGGTCTTTACGTTTCGGGAACAAGAATAGTTCAGGTGACACATCAATAAACGACGTATCATATTCTCCTGATAAGAAGTTTTTATGTTTTACTACATTCTCTAAGAATGGAATATTTGTTTTAATGCCACGAATACGGAATTCTTTTAAGTTACGTTCCATTTTTGCAGCAGCTTGCTCAAAAGTAAGAGCCCAAGTTGTAACTTTTACAAGTAAAGAGTCGTAGTACGGTGTAATAACTGCACCTTGGAAACTATTACCTGTGTCAAGACGCACACCAAAACCACCGCCTGATCGATACGCCATAATCTTTCCCGTATCAGGCATAAAGTTATTAAGTGGATCTTCTGTCGTTACACGAGACTGAATTGCATAACCATGTACAATAATCTCTTCTTGTTTCGGCACACTTACCATCTTGCTATGTAAAGCATGTCCATCTGCAATTAATATTTGTGATTGAACAATATCGATTCCTGTAATCATTTCTGTAATTGTATGTTCTACTTGAACACGTGGATTTACTTCAATAAAGTAAAATTCATCATCTTTCACAAGAAATTCAACAGTTCCAGCATTTAAATAATTTACATTTTTCGTTAACTTTACTGCAGCTTCACAAATACGCTGGCGCAAATCATCTGAAAGCGACACGCTCGGCGCAATTTCAACTACCTTTTGATGGCGTCGTTGTACAGAGCAATCACGCTCATACAAATGTACAACATTACCTTCTTCATCTGCTAAAATTTGTACTTCTATATGTTTAGGTTTTTCAACGAATTTTTCAACGTACACTTCATCATTACCAAAGGCTGCCTTTGCTTCTGATTTCGCGCGATTATACGATTCTCTTAATTCTTCACTAGTACGTACAATACGCATACCACGACCACCACCACCAAGCGATGCTTTAATAATAATCGGGTAATCATACTTTTCAGCAAATTCTGCGACTTCTTCTATTGAATTTATTGGACCATCACTACCAGGAATAACTGGAATTTGTGCTAACTGCGCTTGTGTTCTTGCTTTAACTTTATCTCCAAACATATCTAGATGCTTACTTTTTGGACCGATAAAGATAATCCCTTCTTCTTCACAACGTTTTGCAAATTGAATATTTTCTGACAAGAAACCATATCCAGGGTGGATTGCATCTACATGATTACTTTTCGCAATCTCAATAATGCCTTCAATATCTAGATAGGCATCAATTGGCTTTTTCCCTTCCCCAACTAAATAGGACTCATCTGCTTTATAGCGATGATAAGAACCACTATCCTCTTTCGAATAGATTGCAACTGTGTTTAATCCAAGTTCTGAACATGCTCGAAATACACGAATTGCAATCTCTCCACGGTTAGCTACCAATACTTTTTGAATACGTTGCAGCTTTGTCATGATTTTCCCCCTCTACTTTCCTACCACTCTAGAGATAAAATACATACACACTCTAAAGAGCGTGAAGTTCTTCACTTTCCACATTATATTATACTTAGAAAGCTTCACTTTATTTTTATCCATCATACCTTATTTTTTAACAAATGATAAGTTTTCTGTGCAATTTGTTTCACAAAAATAGTATAGCATACCTCTTCCTTTTCTAACAACACTATTGTATATCACATTCACTTAAATGTAATATACTTTTCGTTTTAAAAGAATCAATATTATATCACATTTAAAACCTAACAAAATAAAAAACACATTGAACTCTAGAGCTCAATGTGTTTTTTATTTTACAACAACAAGATGCGGTCCACCTTGCCCTATTTCTGTATTCATTTCATTCTGTAATTTCTCTTGTCGTTCTACATGACTAGCAATATTTAACAGTATACCCATTGCAAGTAAATTAGCCAATAAAGAACTACCACCATAACTTATAAACGGTAATGGTACCCCTGTAAGCGGTATTAACCCAGACATACCACCGACATTTATAAAAGTTTGAACTCCAAACAAACTTGCAATTCCGATAGCTATTAAACTTCCAAACGGATCTTTACACTTTTGTGCAATTCTAAATGAACGAATAATAATGAGTAACAAGCAAATCAAAATAACAGCTACACCAATAAAACCTAGCTCTTCAGATATAATTGCCATAATAAAATCTGTTTGCGGTTCTGGTAAGTAGCCATATTTTTGGACACTGTTCCCTAACCCTCTACCGTTTAGCTCTCCTGAAGCAATTCCAATAAATGAATTTATTAATTGGAATCCATCCTTTTGCGGATCGCTAAATGGATCAAGAAAAACTGAAAAACGTGCCTTTTGATATGGGCTTAATGCATAATTTCCGAGAAAATATAGTGCCGGAATCCACACTATAGAAGTTAAAACAATTCGTTTAATCCATAAGTTAATCCGGACTCCCGAACAAAGAAACATAATTCCTACCGTTCCCGCAATTAACAAATCGGTACCTAAGTCATTTTGAAGTAAAATTAATCCCATCGCTCCACCAACAACAGCTAGAGGAGGAATTATCCCTTGTACAAAAGCTGTTTGCGTTTCTTGTTTCTTAGCAAAAAAGTTTGCTAACGTAATAATAACCGCTATTTTCACAAACTCAGCTGGTTGTATACCTAATATCCATCCTTTTGCACCATTTACGTCCTTACCGAAAATCAAGGCTGCTGATAATAGACCAATACTCCCTATTCCCATTGCGATCAAAACTATTCGCTTTCTCCACAACTTATAAGGAATAGCAACGATAATCGCTAACATTATCGTTCCAATAGCTAAAGCAATTAATTGTTTTTTAAAAAAGTAATTTGCTGGCCAGTTATGCCTCGAAATCGCAACAATGGAACTCGAACTATATACCATTATAACTCCCAGCACACATAAGATAACAAGAGGAAGTAACAATGAATAATCCATTGATTTCCATACTTTTTTCATTTCATTTCCTCTCTCTGTTTCAAATTAATTATTGTTGTATTCCATATGTATATAGGTTCTTCCTTCTTTATTATACAAATAAAAAGCCCAAACTATTTCAGTTTGAGCCCCCTTATTTGAACCCGTTATTGTTGTTTGTTTGTAAATGCTTCATGAAGTGCAGACAACTCACGTTCGAGCTCTCCTAACATTGCTTTCCCTTGTTCTTCTGCAATAAGACCAAGGCGAACCGCAAAATCGACCTCGCGGGATAGTCCAAACATTTGTGTGTCTAATACTTCTTCATATAATGGACATTGCGGCATTGTAAGATTGTCCATTTGTACTTTAATAAGTCTTAAAATCTTCTCTGCATCCGCTTGTAGAAGGGCTAGTGCCTTTTCCTGATGATTTGATACTGTCTCAGACGCCAAATTGATTCCCTCCGTTTCCGTCCTACTCTCTCATATCTATTAATATTAGCGATAGTTTTAATAAATTGCAATAGAAACATTTTTTGTGACAACAGTGCCTAATACTATTATACTGAAAAGTGGGAGTATAATACAAATGGGGGAACAACAATGAGCGAAATTTTATTTATTAATGGAAAAGTTCGTTTTCCAATCACTATCGATCCAACTGTATGGATTTTCGATGACCGAAAAATAGATTTGACAACCTACTTTGATGAAACTAGAGAAGAATCATCCGAATTAGAAACATACTTAAAACATACTTCAGAGCATTGGGATCGCGAAATCCGTGATGGTGCTGCCTTCCCGCCAATACAACAAAGTGTAAAGAAATATAAAAAAGAACAGCTTATTAACGGGACATTTGGCATACCACTTCATCCATTTCTTAAAAATGCTGAAATTTTAGAAGATGCTACTCAAGTCGAAATTGAAACCACAGACAATACAATTACACTTCCGTTAGAAACAGCCCATAAAGCTATTCTTGGTTTTTCAAAAGAAGGTAAACCATTACGAGAAGACGGGCCTGTTCATCTATATTTCCATGATGGATCTAATAGACAAAATCCGATTCGTAACATCCGTAAATTTACAATCATTTAAATTGTATAATTAAAAAGCAAAAAAGGAGTGAGCTTAGGCTCACTCCTTTTTATAATAAATCCGCTGCTAGTTGTGCTAAATTAGAACGCTCTCCTTTAACAAACTTTACATGTCCACTAATACGTTGTTCTTTAAACTTCTCCACAACATATGTTAAACCGTTATTATATTCATCTAAATACGGGTGATCAATTTGCTGAGGATCTCCCATTAATACAATCTTACTTTTTTCGCCTACCCTTGTTAATATCGTCTTTACTTCATGCTTCGTTAAATTTTGTGCCTCGTCAATTATAATGAACTGGTCTGGAATACTTCTCCCGCGTATATAGGTAAGCGCTTCTACTTCAATCGAACCCATCCCAGCTAAAATAGCATCTAGCTCCCCAGGCTTTTTCGTATTGAATAAATACTCTAGATTATCAAAAATCGGCTGCATCCACGGTCTTAATTTTTCCTCTTTCTCTCCTGGTAAATAACCTATATCTTTTCCTACCGGTACAATTGGTCTCGCGACAAGTAGTTTTTTATATAACCCTAAATCTTCGGTTTGCATTAGTCCCGAAGCTAATGCAAGTAACGTTTTTCCTGTACCGGCTTTCCCTGTTAACGTTACAAGTGGAATATCTTCCCGAAGTAGCAATTCTAATCCCATAATTTGCTGCACGTTTCGCGGACGTATCCCCCACACTTGCTCATTGTGAAAAATAAGTTTCTTTACCTTCTTACCTAAATGATCCACAATCCCAAGTGCAGAACTAGAACCCCCTAGTGCATCTTTCATTACAACAAACTGATTTGGATAAAAAGGATGATTTGCGATTTCAGATAAAGGCAGTTCACCTTTTTCATAAAAATAATCTAACTGTTCTTTTGATATATAGCCTTCTAAAAATCCTGAATATATATTTTCCACTTCAATTACACGGTCACTTAAATAATCTTCGGCCTGCAATCCAATTGCATCAGCTTTTACCCTTACGAGTACATCTTTACTTACTAAAATAACTGATTTCCCATCCTCTTTTTCTTGTTCTTCTAAAGCTAGGTTTTTTGCTACCGCTAAAATTCGATTATCATTTGTTTTTTCCACAAAAATATCTTGTAGTTGAACAAATGAGCGATGATTTAATTCAATACGAAATGTACCGCCGTTTTCTAACGGAATACTTTCATGCAGCTTTCCTATTTCGCGAAATTTGTCGATTAACTTAGATACATAGCGAGCATTTCGTCCTACTTCATCCATATAACGTTTTTTCGAATCAACCTCTTCTAATACAACTGCTGGAATTACTACTTCATTTGTTGCAAATGAAAAAATAGATAAAGGATCCTGCAAAAGTACATTCGTATCTAACACATAAATTTTATCCAACCTGTTACCCCCTGACTCCACTTTTAAATTTGTAGAACAAGGGTTTCATCCATAAAATATGGACGAACCATTGTTATAATTATATGTACCGTAAAACCGAGGTAG
>NZ_JBHWYR010000065.1:0-28811 GCF_042728695.1 Bacillus sp. NPDC060175 | reverse complement strand
AGGCTTTTATACATATAATCTTCCATATGAGGTGGGATAGATGGAATGGCGTATTGTTCGAAGTAACTAGTTATTCGGGGCTGAAAAAATGCGTAGCAGGTATAAAAGGAGATGTAGGCCCTTTTACGATAATATCAACTATGGGTCTATTTCAAGGATCATCAGAATTAAACATTTAATGCATTTTTGTAAAGGGGAAATAATAAAATGAACGAATTAGAGTATAAAAACTTTTATGATAAAGTAGGAAGATTAAATGGGTGGGATTTCAGTAAGGTGAAATGTGAAACGGTAGGAGACACTTGGGACTTTTATGGCGAAGTGAAAGAAAGATGCAAACCATCAGACTTGCTACTTGATGTGGGTACAGGCGGAGGAGAGAATGTACTTAATATAGCATCTTCAGCTAAATTGTTAATTGGAATAGATAATTCTAATGGCATGATTGAAACAGCACATTCCAACTTGAAAAAAGCAGGTGTACAAAATGTTGAGTTTCTCCAAATGGGTTCGGAAGCTTTAACGTTTCCGCATGCTTATTTTGATATTGCTTCTAGTTGTCATGCACCGTTTATAGCATCTGAATTGGCAAAAGTAATGAAAAAAGGTTCTTTTTTCTTAACACAACAAGTCTGCGAACATGATAAATTAAATCTCAAAGAAGCATTTGGCAGAGGGCAATGCTTAGGCGAAAGAGATGGTATTTTAAAAGAAAAATATATGGATGAACTTATTAATGCAGGATTTGAACCCGTGCAAGTACGTGAATACGATGTTATCGATTATTACAGTACACCTGAAGATCTCATTTTCTTATTAAAACATACACCTATTATTCCTAATTTTGGTGAAGAGGAAGAGGACTTTAATATTTTACAAAAGTTTATTGACGCTAATAGTTCTGAAAAAGGGATTCGTACGAATTCAAAAAGATTTATGATAATTGCTGTTAAATCATAATGTATTTTAGCGTAAAAGCTGATTTTCTTTTAAAGAAAATCAGCTTTTTTGTGTGGAAAAGAATGCAGGGAAAACTTTTAAAAAATAGAAATAAGTTAAGTGTTAATCCAAAAATCAAAATATGGAGGATAATTATTATGAAACGTTACTTTATTAATAATGACCGGATAAATGTACATATTACTGAGTGGGGGAATAATGATAAACCCGTTATTTTTTGTTTACATGGATTAGGTAGTACAAGTTTAAGTTTTATAGAAATTGCAGAAGAATTAAAGGAAGAGTATAGAATCATCTCCATTGATGCACCTGGGCATGGTAAAACACCGCCCTTTGAAAGAACAGAAGATTATGAGATGCAGAATTTAGCAAATTGGTTAAATGAAATAATAAATGAACTGAAAATTGAACATTTCTATTTTCTATCACATTCTTGGGGAAGTTTTGTAGCGCTATTTTATTTATTAAATAATCCAGAAAAGGTATTAGGGAGTATTCTCATTGATGGAGGGTATCAAACGAAAAGGCTTAAAGAAGAAACATTGGAAGAAGAAATTGCTTATTATGAAAAGGACTTTGAAGAGTATGTATTTAATAGTGGGGATGATTTTCTTAAAAGTGAAAAAGAAGTTTATACAAGGTGGTCTCCATTATTAGAACTTGCAGTTAAGGATCTTGGTATAGAAATAAATAATAAAGTATGTTGGCATGCGAGAGGTACAACAGCTGGTAATATCGTAAGAGGCATGCACAAGGATGAAACAATGGATATATATGAGGAGTTACCATCTAATATAATATTACTTCGTGCTACAGTACCAGAAATTTGGGATGAATATAGAGGGAAGACAGCGAGTATTTTAGTGAGAGAACAAGAGCGACAGTAAAACTAATCCCAGATTCTACCCATCTGTTACATTGGGATTACCCGGAAGTTATAGTAGAAGAAATAAAAAACCATTGGTAATGTCTTTATACAATATAACTTAAAAAGGTTGATTCTTGTAATGTATAAGAATCAACCTTTTTGAAGCGTATGTAATAAAACGTATTGAGTAAGTTGTTTGCTTAAAGTGTTATTTTTTTGCCGGTGTATTTCCCATCGCGATAGAAATTCTATTCCAACTATTAATTTGATTAATAATCAAGACAAGGTCAATATATTGTTTTTCATCATAATGTTCACATACTCGTTTATATAGGGAATCAGGAACTCTTTTAGTAGGAATAAGTGTAATATGCTCAGCTAGTTCAATAGCGACTTTTTCCTCTGCTGTATAAAAAGTACATTCATCCCAAGTACTTAAGCAATAAATTCTTTGTTCAGTCTCTCCCATTTTTCGTGCATCAGATGTATGTAAATCTATGCAGTAAGCACAACCATTGATTTGAGAAACTCTAATTTTAATAAGCTCTCTAGTCGTTCGATTAATCGTTGATTGTTTTGTGTACTTTTCCATGTCCATCATAATTTTCATAGCATCAGGTGCAGCATCATAGTAAGAAATTCTTTGAGTCACAACAGAACACTCCTTTTAGCTTAAGATATTATTCATTATATCTTGATGTGGTCGTTCATACCAATTATTTGTACTAAAACGAAAACTGCTTAAAGTTTAGATTTTATTGCATTAGCTGAAAATGTTAACGTAACAGTTCTAATACAAAAGTAGTAGTTTGTTAATTAAAGTTTCAATCTCCAGATGGATTTTTTCTGTTAGTTTTTGAAATACAATACTAATAGAAATAATGAATTTGGAGGTTTATTATAATGATTACACACATTTCAGATATTAAACTACAAACAGTTTCTATAGAAGGAGTAAAACAAGTATACGGAGATATATTATCTTTTCCAATAAAAAAAGAAACAGCATCATTTATTCAATTTGAAGTAACACCATACACAACAATTAGTTTCCAGGAAGTATATGAACCAATTGCACCTGCACATTTCGCTTTTGAGATTCCATTTTCAAAATTTCATGAAACAGCAAGATGGCTTGAAGGGTCTGGATTACTTATTGCGAAATGGAAAGATGGTCATATAATTGATGAGGAGAACAGTCTTTTCAATTTATACTTTAGAGATGGCGATGGAAATCTTCTTGAAATTATCGCACATAGTTATATTAAAGAGGAGGTATTAGTTCCGCATTCCCCCTTAAACATTTTATACGTAAGGGAAATTGGTCTTCCCGTTAAAAGTGTGCCTGTATTTACGGAATGGTTGAAATCAAATCTAAATATGAAAACGATGGAAGATGGAGAGATTTTCAACTTTGTAATAGGTGGCACTGCATATATCGTTGCAACTTGGTGGCAACGACCTTGGATTCCAATTGCGATGAAGGCTTTACCACCGGAAGTACGTGTTTCATTCGGAACACCGGATCGTGTATTTTTGCAAGAAATTCAAAATAACTTTAAGAAAAATAGTGTTCCATTTGAATGTAAACATAATGAAGTATCATTTATTCAACAGGGATATTCATTTACTGTCTTGCATACACCAGAGTTCCATTCCGATATTCCTAGAAAATTAAACTTACCACTTTCTATTTAAGGATAGAGAGTGGTAAGTTTTTTGTATATTCGTGAAAAAGGTTTTCGTTATGATTACAGTGAATTTATAGAGAAGTGTAAGGCGCTATTCTAATTTATTTTAAGGAGAGAAATGAAGTGAATCTAGGTAATCCGATTGCAAAAGGGAATACAGCGGAAATTTATCTTAATGATAATAAAGTTGTGAAATTGTTTAAAGAATATCTTCCTAATACAGAATCTCTATACGAAGCACAAAAACAAAAGTATGCATATTCATGTGGTTTACACGTTCCTAAAGTATTTGAAGTTACAGAGATACAAGGTAGACAAGCTATTATTATGGAATATGTAGAAGGTGAAAGTGTTGGTGAGCTTTTGCTTAATAATTTGAGTAAAGCGGAGCATTTCATAAGTATTTGTGTAAGTATACAACAAAAAATTCATGCTATATCTGTGAGCCCGGATGAAATAGAACCGATGAAAGAGAGACTTTATCGTCAAATTAACTCCGTGCATAATCTGGATGAAAAACAAAAGGGAAATATATTAAAAAGGTTAGATTCAATCATATTTGAACCTAGATTATGTCATGGTGATTTTCATCCGTTTAATTTAATTATGAGCAATGATGATATGAAAATTATAGATTGGGTTGATGCTAGTTCGGGTGATATTCGCGCAGATGTGTTTCGGACATACTTATTGTATTCACAGAATTCAGTGGAATTAGCTGAAATGTATTTACATATATATTGCAAAAATACAGGTTTATCAAGAGATGAAATTTTCCAGTGGGCTCCTATAATTACTGCGGCTAGATTGGTAGAGAATAAATCTCTATAAATAAAAGCTATCTTCATTTCTATATTTTTTCTTGCTAATTCTTTTCGATTTGTCATATACTAAAAAGAGACCAAACGTTTTCTTTTAGGAGGACACTATGCGTAAAGGTGAATTAACAAAAAGAATGATTCTTGATCGTTCCTCTGCCCTGTTTAATGTAAAAGGGTATAGTGGTTCTTCAATTTCTGATATTATGCGAGAGACTGGATTAGAGAAGGGTGGCATCTATCGTCACTTTAAAAATAAAGATGAATTAGCTATTCAAGCCTTTCAGCATGCAACCTCACAAATGGAGGTGCGTTATGTCGAAGAAATAAAAAAAGCATCCAATACGTTTGATAAGTTAAAAACTTTTATTTCTGTTTTTACATCTCTCGTTCATAATGATCCTCTTCCTGGAGGTTGTCCAATCATGAACGTAACGTTAGAAGCAGATGATTCCCATCCTCCCATGGCAGAACAAGCACAGATAGCAATGAATCAATTACTTGGAATGATTGAAAAGATTATTACAAATGGAATTGAGAAAGGTGAGTTAAAACCAGATACGCAAGCAAAGCAGATTGCTATCATCTGGATTTCTTCTCTTGAAGGAGCACTTGCTTTGTCACGCTTATACCAAGATACAGTCTATATTGATACAGTATCGTCACGACTTTTAGATGAGTTGAAAAAACAAATTACGGCCAAGTAAGCCGTAATTTTTATCGCAAAAAAGAGACCGTTCAGTTTCTTTTTTAAGGGGGTGATCCTGAATAGAAATTCCATGATGGAACTATGAAAAAACGGATGAGAGAAGAATGCTACTTTTACAAAATTGTAAATTGAAAAATGTGTAGAGTATAAAAAATTTTGATCTAGTGTTTTCCAATTTTCTTTTAGGAGTGTGAAAAGCTATATGGGAGAGATTGAAACAATCGTTATTGGCTCTGGACCTGGAGGATATGTTTCTGCAATTAGGGCTTCACAATTAGGACAACAAGTGGCAATTATAGAAAGAGGAAATATTGGTGGAGTATGTGCTAACGTCGGCTGTATCCCATCTAAGGCACTTATTTCTGTAGGTCATCGCTTTGAGGAAACAAAGCATTCAGAAAATATGGGTATTTTTTCTTCTGGTGTAAATGTGGACTTCGCAAAAGTACAAGAATTTAAAAACAGCATTGTAAAAAAATTAGTAGGTGGTGTAGAAGGGTTATTAAAAAGCAATAAAGTAGAAGTGATAAAAGGTGAAGCTTATTTCATAGATGCTAACACTATACGAGTAACCAATAAAGATGCAGTTCAAACATATACATTTAAAAATGCAATTATAGCTACTGGATCGCGCCCAGTTGAAATTCCAACATTTAAATTTACAAAACGTGTGATTAATTCTACAGGTGCACTTAATTTAACTGAAGTTCCAAGTAAATTGGTTGTAATCGGTGGCGGTTACATTGGTACTGAATTAGGCTCTGCTTACGCTTCCCTTGGTTCTGTAGTAACAATTATTGAAGGAGGTAAAGACATTTTAACTGGCTTCGATAAACAAATGACTCAAATTGTGAAAGAAGACCTTATAAACAAATGTGTTAGAGTAATAGTAGATGCATCAGCTAAAGGTGTTGAAGAAGTTGAAAATGGTGTAATTGTTACCTACGAAATTGGTGGTGAAGAAAAGAAAGTTGATGCTGATTACGTATTAATAACAGTTGGCCGTCGCCCTAATACTGAAAATATGGGTTTTGAAAAAATCGGTATTGAGTTTTCTGACCGTGGTTTATTAAAGGTTGATCAACAATGTCGTACTAACCGTCCGAACATTTTTGCTATCGGTGATATTATTGCTGGTCCACAGCTTGCACATAAAGCATTTTACGAAGGAAAAGTAGCTGCCGAAGCTATCTCTGGTAAACTATCATTTATTGATTATTTGGCAATCCCAGCAGTTTGCTTCACAACCCCTGAATTAGCAACGGTCGGTTATACCGAAGAGCGAGCAAAGGCAGAAGGCATGGAAGTAAAAGTGGTTCAATCGCCATTTTCAGCAAACGGTCGTGCACTTGTATCAAATGAAGGAAAAGGTTTCTTGAGGCTATTGGTGCGTAGAGAAGATGGTGTATTAGTAGGTGCTCAAATCGTGGGTAATGGTGCATCAGAAATAATTGCCGAAATGGGTTTAGCAATCGAATCAGGCATGACAGTTGGAGATATTGCATTAACACCTCATGCTCATCCAACTCTAAGTGCGGTTGTGATGGAAGCTGCTGAGACCTTAATTTACAAGTTGAAATAGATAGTAATTTATAAAAATTTAATTGTTTCGCCTTTTAAAAATTCTAAATAAAATGAAGATGAAGTCTGAAGCTAGAGGAAGGATTAGATCCTTGTTCAAAATCGACAGTACATTTCAAATGATACATTATGGACAATTAATTGAGTTGTTTTTTACAAAAAAAGAGACTGTTTGGTTTCTTTTTTTGTTCGATTCATTAGAGATTACAAAGTGAAATCATGAAAAACAAATATGAGAGGAGAATACAAATGAGTCAATTTGTTAATTCAACAATGGAAGGTAAAAATTTTAGTGCTGTTCAAGTAGGAAAATGGGAGGATTTGCTTCAATATAAAAATGGAAATCCATTTAAGGCTCCTGGAAAGGTATTTCTTAAAGATGACTTACAATGTACAGGGATGGAAGTTTCACTTAATGTTTTTCCTCCAGGTATTTCAATGTCTTTTTATCATAAGCATAGAGAAAATGAAGAGCTGTATATCTTTATCAAGGGACAAGGGGAATTCAAGATTGATGATGAAATCCTTGAAATCAAAGAGGGCACTGTCATTAGAGTAGCACAAGAAGGGGAAAGAATTTGGCGTAATAATTCAAGTGAACCTCTCTATTTTATTTGTATTCAGGCTAAGGCAAATACTTTGGAAGAAAGCAATATCGAGGATGGTATTAGGCTAGATAAATCTGTTGAATGGCTTGGAAAATAGGTGCCACTGTACGATTAAATATCGTTTCGCTCCTTGTATTTTGTCTTTTGAAGAAAACTTAGCTATAGAAAAGTACACCCAATTGTTAGACTGAATGTAACAATTGGGGTGTACTTCATAGGAAACCAACTGTGTTTAAAGAATGGCTTTTTTCAATCTTCATTCTATAAAGATTCATTATCCGTACTTGTTCCTCAGTTAATTCTTCTTTATCCCAATACATATGCATTAAACTATATTCAAAAATCTCCTTTAATTTAATAAACAATGGAAATAGATCTATCATTTCTTTAGGAATCTCATTTTCTTCTTGGTATCCGTCGATTATTGCATTTGTAATAGAATTCTCATAGCCGACTATGTTACCATTCCCAACGAATGAATATTCTATCGCACTATAGATTGGGACTGCTAAATCGAATATATAAAAATGTTTCTCACAGTCTTGAAAATCAATCATTGTTAAATTTGAATTATTTTCAACCAATATGTTTTCTAACCATAAATCTCCGTGTATTAAGCCGTAATTTGAAGGATTCTTTGGAAGTTCTTTTATAGAAGTTAAAACGGCAGACGCAAATTCTCTTATAGTAGTTTCTTCTTTAGGGATATACTTAAGAAAATTATATTCTTCATTCTCATACCAATCGTTAATATGTTTAACCGGTTTAGCGATTTCAAAGCTTTTAGATATACGATGTAATTTTCCGATTTGTTGACCAAGCTTTTTAAATACATTAGAATTCCATTCGTTTCTTGGTAAATGTATACCAGGAGCAGCTTTATATAATACAACAAAAACTTCTTTGTCTAATGTTATTTTCTCTACTAAATTCCCCTTTAAAGAAGGTATTATTGGAGAGACTCCTAAGCCCTTTTGATATAAAAAGTTCGTATATGTAACTTCTTCTGATTGCTCTTCATATGTTTTATAGTTTGTAATTCTAACGAAGTAAGTACCTTGTGCCGTGAGACATTGATACATTTCATTTGTTATTGGTGTCATTTCAATAAAATCCAATGGATATAGTTTATTAATTAGTTTGAGTATCTCTTTTTCTATATTATTCATTTTAACTTCCTTTCCAAACATAAATTTTCCACTCACAAAACTACTAGTTCCTTAAATTACAAATTTCGTGTTTTATTTGGTAGAATCCTTTAAAAAAGATTTATCCCGTAAAAGCCCGATTAGTACGGGATAATAATCAGAGGGGAGGAAAAAAACCCCACTGATTAAAGTTTCACTTTATTGGAAAGTGAAGTAAATGTATGACAAAATAAGATAGCTGAAAAAATATGAAATGAATAATTATCTATGGTATTTAGAGGTTCTGGGGCGTTAATGATTATAAATCACAAGAAATATCAAAAGAAAGAAACGGATACCTTTTATAATGTTTTGTAAGGAGTGAGGTAAATGAATGAACATATACAGTTAATGATCGATTGGATTGATAAGAATTTGAAATGTAAATTCTCATTAGATGAATTATCTAATTATATGGGATATTCTCCTTATTACTGTTCTTTTAAATTTCATCAAGTAACAGGGATAAGTATTAGACGATATATTCTTCTCAGAAGATTGTATTTATCAACGGAAGATTTGGCGAATGATAGAAAGATAATTGATATCGCATTTGATTATGATTACTCTTCACAAGAGGCTTATAGTAGAGATTTTAAAACTGTTTTTGGTATAACCCCAAGAGAATTCCAACTTAACAAAAAGCCCGTTCAATCATTTATTAAACTCTCAATCAATAATGGAAAGGAGTGGGATAGAATGAATTTTTCTAGAAAAATTGAAGTTGATCAGTTACGAAATGCGAAGAGTGAGCTGTTTGATAAAGATGTACTAAACATATTAAATGGTCAATTTATGTATGAAGAATTTAAAGGTGAAAAACTAATGGGGGAGTCTGATTACGCTCCATTTAATGAAGCGATGTGTGTAAATGCGACTACTACACAGCTTTTTGATGATGAGTTTATTAAAACAAGAGCAGAAGGACACCAAGGTACTGTAGAAAATTATATGAAAAAGGTTATTCATCCTTTAGAGAATCTTTTTAAGAAAGAGTATAAATGTATCGTTTTATGGTTTGGTGAGGATATGTTTTGCCAAATGAATCTACTTACCGTACTTTCTTACCTTGAACAGTCTGGTTATAAGGGCAAAGTATACTTAAATAGCTTCAGAGAGGATGAATTTAAAGTAAGTCAAATTGAACTTGAATTAGGGAACTATTTTTCTGTTTACAATGAAGTTCTAGTAAATCATAAAAAGCTATCTCATGAGGTACTACCTGTAATGTATCAGGCGATAGATTTATATTTAGAAATGCTAAAAGAAAATAATGTAGTAGTAAAGTATATCTCCAAAAATAAAGGTTTACCAAAACAAGAGTTACTAAAAAGGTTGTTTAATCTTTTTCCAACAATAGGATATGGGGACCTACAATATATAGAGCTTATTAATAAAGTGAGATGAAAATTGAAAACTAATTAGAAGAAAATACAGTAAAAAGATGCACCTAAAAGGAAAGGTGCATCTTTTTACTTATATTTGTTCAAGTAAATTTAATTCTTCTTCTACAAATGCCATTAAATCTTTAACTGTTTTTCCAGAAAAATCAAAGTGAATGCCGGCTGCCTCATACACTTCTTTAATAGTCTTAGTACTACCTAAAGACAATGCTTTTTTATAATTTTGTAGTGCTTGTTTAGGATTCTCTTTATATTGCTTATACATTTGCAGTGCACCGAGCTGTGCAATCGCATATTCGATATAATAGAATGGTACTTCAAAAATATGTAGTACAGGTAACCAGCCAGTTGCAAACCAGTTTTCATAACCATTAATATTTACTACACTAGATTGATAAGTTTTCTGAAGCTCTAAGTACTTTTCATTTCTTTCCTCAAATGTATGATTTGGATTTTCGTAAAGCCAGTGTTGGAATTGATCAACTATTAGCATACCTGGAAGATAAGTAATAATATCTTTAAAGAAGTTAACTTTTGCTTGTTTCAAATCTTTTTTATCTTTATAGAATGCATCCCAATATTTTATCGAGAATAATTCCATTGTCATACTAGCTAATTCAGCTGTCTCAGCGGGGATTTCTATATATTGTCGTATCTTTAGTTGCTTTATGCATTCATTATGAATGCTATGGCCCATTTCATGAATGAAAGTAAGGATGTCATCTTGTGTATAGTTAAGGTTCATAAAAATAAAAGATAATTGAGAGGCCGGTAAGTACTCACAAAAACCACCAGCTGCTTTTCCTTTACGACTTCTTAAATCTAAGCAATTATGTTCATACATTCGGTTTAGTAGTGCTGAAAATTCAATATCTAGTTTATTGAAGATGTGAGTGCTTTTTTCAATTAACTCTTTTTCATTTTGAATAGGTTTTAACACTTTTTGATTGGGAGCTACAGCTACTACATCCCATGGACGAAGGATATCCACTTGAAGTTCATCTTTTTTCTCATTTAATATTTTATCTGTAAGTGGCACAACATATTGTCGTATTGATTCAGCCAGTTCATAGCAATCATCAGCCGTATAATCAAAACGTTCATATTTTTTAAACATATAATCACGATAATTATCTAATTGAATGTTTTTTGCCTTTTGGTGACGGATTGCAATTAATTCATTTAAAATATGTTGTAAATTATTTTCAACAGATAAGAATTTTTCAGAAATGAGCGTTTTTGCTTTTTTTCGTATATCACGATTCGGATTTTGTAAGTAAGACTGTAGTTCAGTAATTGTTTTTTCTTCGCCATCCCATAGTGCAGTTAAACTGCCTGTGATTTCGAAGTACTCGGTTACTAATTTGTCTTCTTTTACTTCTAAATCAATGTTCTTCTCACAAAATAATGTTTGTGCATTCTTTATTTTTTTATCAAGTATGCTATAAGTTTTTGGATCTAGTTGCATTCGAAATGGTGATTCTAAATATGTATTATCAAATGAATTTTGATAACGTTTCAAAAGAGGCCTTACATATTGTTGATCATATTCAAACGTATCTTTTATTTCTTTGTTATCTGTATTACATTGAAAAGCAATATAGTGTGATCTTAATTGTTCTTCGATTTCAGATATTAATTTCGACTGAGCTTTTAGCCAGTTTTCTAAATCTTCTCCAGAAGAAATAGACGTATTTAATAAAGTAGACAATTCTTTTTCAAGCTCATGTAAATTACGAATATCAATCGTATTAGAGTTCTGCATTATATATCCCTCACTTTTTATTTATTCATGGAGATATTCTTCTTTTTCGTTATAATTCCTTTTTTACCAAAAAAATTTGTCCCTATTACGCCAAGAACAATCATAAGTGTACCGATAATATGATAGTAGGCAATTTGCTCGTGTAAGAATACAACACCTGCAATTATAGTAATAAGTGTAGATAAGTTGCTAAAAACACTTATTTTAGCTGCTTCAATATAAGATAATGAATAGTTTAATAATAAGGCCGTTAGTAAGGATGATAGTAATCCTAAATATAAAATGGATATAAGAAATGTACCGTTTGTAAATGGCTTAAAGTACATAGTTATTGTGCCTTTATTTATATGATCAGCGATAGCGATTAAATTAAAACTAATAAAACCGATTGCTGTCATTGTGTAGGTTAAATCCATTAGCTTGAATTTCTTTGTCATTTTTCGAGCTAATACATTGTAGCAAGCAGATGATAATGCCGATAACAGGATGAGAATAACTCCGATGAAGCTAGTTTCATGGGCACCGATACCATTCATGATAAATATATAAATGACACCGATGACAGAAACGAGTACAGATGTTTTTTGCCATATATTTGTATACTCTTTTAAAAAATAGGAAGCGAGTATCATCGTAAATATAGGGATAGCAGCCTGTATAATTCCAGCTTCAGATGAACTTGTATATACTAGACCAAATGCTTGGAAAGCAAAGAACAGTGCTGGATAAAATATTGCAAGTGGTAAAAGGGCAAGTATGTTTTTGAATGATATATTTAACTTTACAAAACCAAAAATAACCGGAATGCTTGCTGCTATGAAAGCAACTGTAAAACGGTGAGCAAGAGTATCAAGAGGGCTCGTAATGGTTAGTGCTAGTTTCACAAACATAAATGAAAATCCAATAATAAATGAATAGAGTAATGCGGATATATATGCTTTTGTTGTATTTTTCATAATTTCACCTCATAGTAGTTGATTTCTTACTGGCCAGTATACGTATATAGTAATCTTTCTGATCTAGTGCTACAATGTGAACAAATACAAACTGTACCGGTACAACTTAAATATTGGGGTGGTAATGATGTATAAGTATTTACATATTTTAAACGATTTAGAAAGTGTGATTCAAAATGGTGAGATAAAAGAAGGAAAGAAATTACCGTCTATACGGTCACTCGTCACGCAATATGAATGTAATAAGGCGACTGTAATACGAGCGCTGCATGAATTAGAAAAGCGTCATATTATTTATTCTGTACCTCAAAGTGGATACTACGTTGTTAAGAAATCTGGGAGTTACATAGAAAATAACGAGATGATTGATTTTGCTTCCTCAGCACCAGATCCAGATGTTTTTCCATACTTAGATTTTCAACATTGTATTAATAAGGCAATTGATACATATAAAAATGATTTGTTTGTATACGGAACACCGAAAGGTTTACCATCTTTAATTCCAGTTATTCAAAAACAGCTGGCAAATTATCAAGTCTTTACAAAAGAAGAAAATATCTTTATCACATCAGGTGTGCAGCAAGCACTTGCAATACTAACTTCTATACCATTTCCGAATGAAAACGAAACGATATTAATTGAGCAGCCAACATATCATTTATATATTGAATATCTAGAAATAAATAAAATTCCTGTAATCGGCATTAAACGTACGAATGAAGGCATCGACTTGAATGAATTAGAACGTATATTTCGAACAGGAAAAATAAAATTCTTTTATACGATACCGAGATATCATCATCCACTTGGAACGTCTTATTCTAAAGATGAGAAAGAAAAAATCGTGCTATTGGCCACGAAGTATAATGTATTTATAGTGGAAGATGATTATTTAGCAGATTTAGAAACAGATTCAAAAGCAGATCCGTTATATAGCTTACATAATTGTAATCATGTCATATATTTGAAAAGTTACTCGAAGATTATTTTTCCAGGTTTACGAGTCGGTGTGGCGGTTATTCCACCAGCTATTGCAAATGCTTTCCATAAATATAAAAAGATTTTAGACATCGATAGTCCAATGATATCTCAAGCTGCTTTAGAAATTTATATAAAGAGTGGTATGTTCGAACGCCATAAAAATAAAATTAAATCCTCCTATAATAATAGATCAAAAAAACTAGCAGAAATATTAGAAAAAGTGCATAATGAAAACCCACTTTTATTTACATATAAAAAGTATAATACAATAGGAATCCATACTTGTTTAGAAATAGATAAAATCAGTATTTCGGAAATGTTCTTACAAAAATTAAGTGATCTTCAAATAAATATTGATACTATTGATAAAAATTATGTAAGGGATTTTCCTAAAGAAAGACTGTTAAAGTTAAATGTATCGAATGTAAAAGAAAATCAGATAGAAGAAGGTATACGCAAAGTAATTGAGGAAATCAAACAATCAGAACGTCTAAATTTTCAATTTAAAAAAGAATAATACGAATAAGGAGGTTTGTTGTGAGACGCAAATTAATAACCTTATTTATATGTATTACTATAGTAATTGGAGCGATGGTAGTTACTAAATATTATATAGAAGATGATCAATGCATAGCAGTTGGTATGTATTCAAGGGGTATAATCGTAGATCAAAATAACGAACCTATATCAAATGTGAAAATTTATGAGGATTCAATTGAAAGTAAGGAACGTAGTATTTCAAATGAACAAGGTGAATTTGAAATTACAAATGGCGTTTGTGGTGACATTACGTTACAATTAGTTACTCCAAATAACGAAATCTATACGAGGAAGTATGAAAGAAAGCAAGTTATAAAGTTGAATTATAAAAATGAAGGTGAATAAAATGAAACCATTACAAGGAAAAGTAGCAGTTGTAGCAGGTGCAACAAGAGGTGCTGGAAGAGGTATTGCGATGATGCTTGGTGAAGCTGGCGCAACTGTATATGTAACAGGAAGAAGTACAAAAGGGAATTTATCCTGTATGGGGAGAACTGAAACGATTGAAGAAACTGCAGAGCTTGTTACAAGGCAAGGCGGAATCGGAATAGCAGTTCGTGTTGACCATACAGTAGAAGAAGATATTATAGCATTATTTAAAAAGATTCAAGGGGAACAAAATGGGCAGCTTGATATTTTAGTAAATGATGTTTGGGGCGGAGATCCTTTAACGGAATGGGAGAAACCTTTCTGGGAACACAACCTACATAACGGACTACTTATGCAACAAAGAGCTGTTCATTCTCATATAATGACAAGCCATTACGGTGTACCGTTAATGGTGAAAAATAACAAGGGACTTGTAATTGAAATTACAGATGGTGTCGACTATCAATACCGAGGTAATTTATATTATAGTTTAGCAAAAATCTCAACAATTCATTTAGCAGAAGCAATGGCGAAAGATTTAGAACAACACAATATAACAGTAGTTGCAGTTAGTCCAGGATTCCTTCGTTCAGAGGCGATGCTCGATATATTTGGTGTAACAGAGGAGAACTGGCAAGAAGGAGCTAAACAAGATCCTCATTTTATAGCATCAGAAACACCTTTCTTCGTTGGAAGAGCAGTCGCAGCTTTGGCAAGTGACTCAAATGTTCATGAAAAAACTGGACGAGCGTTAAGTTCATGGGAATTAGGAAGAGAGTATGGATTTACAGATATGGATGGAAGACGCCCAGATTGGGGGGAATATTTTGAGGAGCATGTTTTAAATCAAAATTAAGATTTGAAAATGATGTGAAATACAGCAATTATTAAACAAAAATAATAATCGCCCATCAAATTTGTGAGTAGGCGATTATTGTATTTCTAAGAACAAAATTAAACAACTTTATTATCTCTACGTATATACCGAATAAAACATTTTTTAATTTCATTAAACAAATAGGGTATTATTACCAAATAAATGATATCCTTAAAGTATAGTTTTTATTTTGTATAGGAGGGTGATGAAGTCTATGGCGGTACGTATAGTCGATGATTTACAACAATTATCTTTGTTACTTATGTTTTTGAGTACATTAATATTTTACAGATACTTAAAGAAGATTAAACGAGAGAGAAAACTGACTTTTTTCGAAGTGACAATGTATTTTGTCACTCAATTTGCGACTTTAATTTGGGCAATTACTTATTTTATTAAACACTTGTCTGAATCGTAAGTTACATTAATATATTTTAGTTTACTAGGTTATTGTTATCTAGTAGGGATATAAATATAGTCCGTGTCTAAATCAATGACGATATTGCTCGTAATGTCTTCTTGTAATGACTTTGGAATGTTTTCAAAATGATATCGTACACAAAATAAACTTGCAAGATCCTCATTAGATAACTCTTCATTTTTTACGTTAAAATACATTTTTTTCAACTCACTAATAGAACGTTTACGACCAATTACATACTCATTAATTCTATATCCATCAAATTCAATTATCATGTTATCGCTGTTGGTTGCTAGCCAACATTATAGCTTTAATTTTGGATGAATCTTTCATATTGATTATTATACATAACTTAAAAATTAGTGTGAATATATTTTTATAAAGTGAGAGGATTTCAATGGAACAATATAAATTAGTTTTAGAAGGCTCTAAACAGTTAAAGTGGGAAACGGGTGAAATTAGGCCTATACAGGATGATGAAATTATCATTGTTTTGAGGAACTGAGTCAAGGGATAATTAATCCTTTAAAAGTATACGTTTCATATGAATAATGAAAAAACTAACCAAATATTTATCACATGCCTTATATATGTTTTGTCTCAATTATGATATTAAAAATAAGAAGGAACACATATGAAAATTTTTGTAGCAGATGCAACTGGTGTAATAGGACGTTCTTTATTGCTAATGTTAATAAGAGAAGGTCATACGGTATTTGCAATGATTCGTAATGAATCGCAAGTAGAAGCAAGAAAGAAAGTTGGTGCTATACCAGTAATAGCCGGGAGAGAGGTGCTTCAAATAATAAAGCACGTAAAGATTATGGATGGATACCTTTACATCCTTCATGGTCTGATGAGTGTGTGAAATGTCATGAAAATCCTTTAATGGGAATACTAGTAACATTCACTATTAAAGGGTTGGGCTGTAATGAATATACTTTTTGAAAGCATTATTTTAATCCTCACTGGAATTATTGTTTTAAAATTGACAGGTAGTAAATCTGTTAGCCAAATGACTAGAGCTGAAATTATTATTGTTGTTTCTATAGGTCGTATTATTGTAGAACCTATATTAAGTAGGAAAGTAGTCCCATCTATTTTTGCTGCGTTTATTTTTGCGAGTGTTTTACTTATCATTCATTTTTTTGAATTGAAATCACGAAAAGTAGAAAAGTTTCTAAATGGAACTAGCATTATTGTTATAGAAAACGGAGAAGTTTTAAAAAAGAATTTATTACGTGCAAAAATGTCAGAACAACAATTATTTATGCATCTGAGAGAAAAAGGTATACATGAAATCAAGAATTTACAACAAGCAACCGTAGAAACGAACGGACGTGTTGGGTACCAACTAACTAATAAGGCACAACCAGTTACTTTGGAAATGCTAGAGAAGCTATTAGAGCAATGCAATCTTAAAAAATAGTTGTAGACTGAAAAGCGCTTCCTGTACTTTTCTCAAACATGTAAAAGACCCTTCAGTAATCCTGAAGGGACTTTCGTGTTATCTAATGTATCTATCAATTTAATTTGTGTCTATTAAGATTGGAAGGTATGATTTTTAACGGTCTCATCATGTCATGGTCTTCATGCTCTAAACGATGACAATGCCATACATAATCTCCAGAATAGGGCTCAAACTTCATTATGATTCGGACGGTTTGTTCACCAGCTACTAGAACGGTATCTTTTAAACCGAAATCAGCTGGGAGAAGGGCTAATAAGTTTCCATTCAAGTCATGACGATCAAGAACTCGAAAATTAACTAGATGTATATGAATAGGATGAATCCCAACGGTCAAATTTACTAACTCCCATATTTCAACAGAATTAAGTAAAGGTGTTTCTGTCACAGAATCGGCCCATTCTTTATTATCTAATAAAAGCATGAGACGCCCAAATTCATCCTCTGAGTCATTTAATGTTAATCGTCTTACTTTTTTTACGTTTACTTTTTCTAATGGAATAAAGTCAATGTTACTTAATATGCACGGGATTTTACTTTTATCTGGGCAGGATAATGGTTTCGTTACTTGGAACTCCATTATCTCACCAGTTGGATTATCTAAATCACTTCCATTTTGTAATACTGCCTTTTTTCCTACAAACCTTGAAAAATCAATAATAATGTCAATACGTTCTGCTGGTGAAACATCTAAACTTTGTACTTTAATCGGCCGTTTAAGAAGGCCTCCATCAGTTCCTATTAAAAAGAATGAGCTAAGGTCACTTAATTGGAACTTGTATGTGCGAGTATTAGAAGCGTTTAATAAACGAAATCTATATTTGCGGGGCTCCACTTTTAAAAATGGCCATACTTTCCCGTTGACTGCAATTGTATTTCCTAAAAATAGAGAAACAATAGAAGGGTATGGTAAACCTGGTGATGGATCTTCAGGTTGAGCAGGATAAAATAGGGAACCGTCCGGATTAAAAGATTTATCTTGAACGATAAGTGGTATCTCGTATTTCCCTTTAGGTAGGGGTAGTGATTTTTCTTCTTTATCACGAATCAAGTAAAGTCCTGCGAGACCCGCATATACATTTAAACGAGTAATCCCAAGTGCATGATCATGATACCAAAGGGCAGTTGCTCGTTCTCGATTCGTATAATGATAAATCTCTTTTACGAAACTAGGACCTGTTTGTTGAAAATTTTTCGTAAACCATGCTTCAGGATGACCATCGCTATCTGGCTCACTTGGGCTTCCATGTAAATGTACAACAGCTCGTACTTCTGGGTTATCATGGGCCCCGTGAACGGTTGTATCAACAGGTAAGAAGTGTTTTTTAGGTAAATCGTTTGACCATCTCACATATACAGGATGATCTTTTTTAACCTCAAACGTTGGACCAGGTACCAATCCATTATAACCCCATACTTTCGTCTTAGGTAAATCTCTATGAAACTTGTGTAATGTTTCAATCATACGTACATCATAAAACGGCTTACCTTTATATGTTCCTTTTGGTTTTATTGTGGAGGGAATCGGAAGGGGATCAACAAATTTTTGTAATTCCAAACAGCTCTATCTCCTTTCATGTAATATAGTATATTCTATTACATGACTGTTTTATTGTTTGTATACTTGACCAACAAAATCATTGATATATCCCTTATACATGTGAAGCTAATATGACTTAAAATAATATACAGAAAAATTTAGTGGCCTAACTGCTTCTTCAGGGGTTTTAGGCTGTGGACCATCCAAACCTTCTTGGAATTTACAGAGGAAGATATTTTACTGGACATAACAGAAAATCTATTTGATTGAGTATGTGCTTGTATTTTACCAAAGGTGATAACAATCAATATTACGATTAACAACATTAAAGTTCAAAAAATAAACAGAATGAATAATTGACAAAAAATGAGAATAGTAGTAACCTAACGTAAAACATACGCTACCGTATTTTATTGGAGAGATGATATGCAATTAACGAGGGAAGACTGGATAAAAGTAGGATTACAACAATTAGCTAATGAAGGAATACATAAAGTTCGCATTGAAGCACTTGCTCGATTGCTAAAAATAAGCAAAGGAAGCTTCTATCACTATTTTCGTGACCATCAAGAGCTTTTAGATTCTATGCTTGACTTTTGGGAAGTACATGCAACAAAGCTGATTGTTCAAAGTATGGAGCAACAGGATGCCTCTTTAGAACAGCTATTACAGATTAGTTTTAATCGAGATAAAAAAATTGAGAATGGTATTTATGCTTGGGCTAAATATGATCCTGTTGTGGCAACACGTTTAGTAGATATAGAAGAACAAAGAATTTCTTGTGTTGCAAAATTGTATCAAAAAATGGGCGTAGACGAAACTGAATCAATTGATCGAGCGAGACTTGCCTATTTAACGTATGTAGGATGGATGACAAGGTTTGAAGCAAATCCTAATTTTGATATTAATAAAATGGTTGAGCTTTTAACTTCTTTCAGCGGGTGTCCAAACATCGACTGAAAGAAGTTAAGCTTCCGGACGCAATTATGCTGAGGCATAATTGATTATTCGATAATATGTGTCCCTAATATGGTTATAAAACCTGAAGGGACAAAATTTTTACTGTAACATACGGTAGTGTATGTTATTTTTGAAGTTACGACATTGGGGGCGAATAAATGAAATTACTATTAACATTAGTAGCTGTAGTGCTTCTGTGTTTTATCAGTTTTTTGCATATTTATTGGGCTTTTGGAGGTCGATGGGGTTCTGCCGCTGTTATCCCAGTAAAAGAGGGAGAACATAAGCCAGCTTTTACTCCGAGAATATGGGGAACATTATTCATAGCCATTCTTATTCTACTAGCTAGTGTCATTATTGTTGTTCAAGTAGGTTATTTGCAGGGATTCCAAGCAAATAGTTTATCTAAAATCGGAAGTATTGTCTGTGCTTTAGTTTTCATTATTAGGGCAATTGGTGATTTTAAGTTTGTTGGATTTTTCAAAAAAATTAAACATTCTCAGTTTGCTAGATACGACACTTGGTTCTATAGTCCATTATGTTTATTCTTTGGCTTTGTCTATATCATGTTGTTGTTTTAATAAGTATAATGAATTCCCTATAAAATAAATTTTATACAGGAAGAAAACACCTCCTATTGAACAAGTAGTAATAAAAAGAGGTTTGAGCATAGCAATAGAGCAATACGGGTTCTGGTGACAGCGAAGTCCGCTATGATTAGTCATTTGTGTTTAAAAAGAGGATAGATAGGGCGAATTTATTCAAGCTCTTCTATCCTTTTAATTTTTATAAATATAATGTATGACATTAGATAAGAATTCACTATTAATAATAGGTTCAGCTTATATCTTGACTTTTAATAAAATTTTAAAGTGTTGGTTTTTTATTGTGTGAATAAGAGGTTAGTTGTTGTTTTGGAGTTTAAATCATTGATTTAAACTTAGCAATTGTATCATGTAATCTTTCTAATCCAATCAACATATCTTTTTCATTTAACATTGAATAACTAATTCGTAAATGATTATATTGAGTTTCATGGCTTAACAGACAAGCTGTGCCGGGTAAAAAAGAAACATCTACTTCATTCGCTTTTTGTAATAATGTAAAAGGATCGATTGACTGAGGGAGTGTAACCCATAAGTTAAATCCTCCATTAGGTATTTCAAATTCTAATTCTTTTAATGGAGATAATATATCAATTGTTAAATCGCGTCTAATTTGTAAAGCAGTACGTAATTTTTCTAAATGATTTTTCATTCGTTCCGCTCGTAAAAAAGGAAGTAGTGCTTTTTGTGTCAATAAGGGACTACCTATATCCATCGAAGCTTTCACGGCATATAACCATTCAAAAATAGGACCCTCAGCTGCAAGCGCCGCGATGCGAAGACCTGGTGCTAACGTTTTACTAAATCCTTTTAAATATATAACGTGACCATTCGTATCAAAGCTTTTTATTGGAGGTGGAATTTTAAAATCCTCAAAATATATCTCTCCGAAAGAATCATCCTCTAAAATAAAAAATTGATAAAGCTCTGATAGTTCTACAAGTTCCATTCTTCTTTCTTTGCTCATTACTGTGCCCGTCGGATTCTGAAAAGTAGGATTCACATATAACAAAACAGGATTCTTTCTTTGACAAATATCATCGATTAAATCTGAGCGAATGCCGTTGTTGTCAAGACTAACAGGGATAATCTGAACGCCTTTATTAACAAATACATCAAGCGCCGCTCCGTAACATGGACTTTCTACTAGCACTAAGTCTCCGGGCTTTAATAATGTTTGGGCAATTAAATCAATTCCTTGCTGGGCACCACTTGTAATTAATAATTGAGATGGATCTATAACTAATTGTTGGTGTTCTTTTAAGTAGTTTGTTATTTCCACTATAAGCTCTTTATCACCTTGAACAGGTCCGTAAGTTGCTAGTATCATTTGATCTTTATTAAGTAATTTATGCATTTCATCTGAAAGAAATGGATTTGGTAATAAACGTGGATAAAGGATCGCCTGTGAAAAATCGAAATATTTACGATGTTGGCTCATTACATATTGAGAACGCATAACATTAATGGATTTCGTTTGTTGCCATTGATATGGAATTGGTTTGAAATCTTTATTCACACGTTTATGTATATAGGCACCTTTTCCTTGTTCAATTCGTATATAACCTTTCGTTTCTAACTGTTTATAAGCTTTACGAACAGTTAATAAACTAATTTGCAAATCATCGGCCATAGAACGTAAAGAAGGGAGGTAATCGCCATGTGAAAGCATCCCGCTTTGAATTCTCTCAACAATTTGCATATATATTTGTTGGTAATATGGTATGTTGGATTCTTTACGTAGTACTATCTTCATAGAATCACCTGTTTTTCTTTTTAATTTAATTAAAGCGAAAAACATCCTGACAATCAACTATATTTTTATTCAACTGTTATATGCGTGGATACACTGTTATACACCATATCCTCTATACTCATTTCAAGAGTAAAAAGGAGGAAGGAAAATGGTCATTTTAAATTATATTTTAGTATGTATTATTTTTGGAACGACATTTTTAACGATAAAAATTGGAATAGAAGCGGGGGCACCACCATTATTTTCAGCTGGAATTCGTTTCTTTTTGGCGGGTCTTATTCTCATTATTATTTTTAAATTAAAGCGAAAGGATATTATGCCTTACTTATTATCGAAACGTATTATATATGCTGGTTTTTGTTTAACATTTATGACATTCGCGACCCTTTACTGGGCTGAACAATATATTTCTTCTGGATTAGCTGCAGTTCTATCCGCTACGGCCCCAATGATGATCTTGCTATTACAATCAAGGCGAAACAAAACAAAATTGCAAAAAGAACAACTTGTTGCTTTAGTTATAGCACTTATAGGCGTTTTTTGTATTTCTTTACCTGGAATGCATCAAGAACTTACATTAATATGGAGTATCGCTTGCCTTATTATAATAGTAGGAGAGTTGTTTTATGGAATAGGTTCTATTCGTTCAAAAGAAATACTTTCAGATTTACCTGATGTATCACCATTTCTCATTAACGGTATTCAAATGTTTTATGGGGGAATCTTGCTGTTAATTGTATCTGGTGTAATGGAACAGCCAAATCTAGCTGTATTAACATCTTGGAATGTACAATGGCCAATTTTATATCTCATATTTATAGGATCTATCGGTGGACACGGTTTATATTACTGGCTTTTATCAAAAACAAATCCTGTATTTCCATCAACGTGGTTATATGTATCTCCGTTAATCGCTGTTATTGTAGGTTATTTTGTATTAGGAGAACCATTAAATCCTACAATGGGAATTGGTGCTTGTTTAATCTTGATTGGTGTATTTTTAGCAAATCGTTCTACGCTGGGCGTCTATTTTAAGCAAGGGAAGTTATTGAAGAAAGAAATTTAAATAATATAAAAGAAATCATTGGACTATTAAGTTAATAAAGTATTATTACTTTATTAACTTAAAAAGCATGTTACTACTGACTTGTAACATGCTTTTTATTTTTACATATTAAGTTTAACATAATTTGCTTAGTAATTAACGAACAGTGTACTTTACGAATAGTGTACGTTATGTTATAAATAAAACAAGTAATTCAATAAAATATAAGGTGTGATAAATGATGGAAAGAAAAAATAAAGGAGAAAAACGTATTGCAATTATAGGTGCTGGACCAGGAGGTTTAACATTAGCTCGTATATTACAGAAACATGGTTTAAAATGTGTCGTATATGAAAGAGAAACATCGCCATGGATTCGGCAACAAGGAGGTTCATTAGATATTCATCATGATTCCGGACAAGAGGCGCTTAAAGAAGCAGGATTGTTAGAACAATTTAATGAACTTGCTAGATATGAGGGAGAAGATTTTCGTTTATTTGATAAGAACGGAAAAATATATTTAGATGAAGTAGCGGATCCTAATGGCGGAGATCGTCCAGAAATTGATCGAGGAACTTTACGTGAATTACTTTTAAATTCTGTTGATCCGGAATGTATACATTGGGGCTATAACTTAACAAAAGCCATTCCTGTAGAAAATGGTATACATGAACTGCATTTTGAAAATGGACACGTAGACACTGTTGATTTAGTGGTAGCAGCAGATGGTGCCTTCTCTCGAATTCGTCCACTTGTCACAAATTCTATACCACAATATACTGGAATTAGCATGGTAGAATTGAATTTGAAAAATGTAACGAAAAATCATCCTCAGATGGCGAAATTCAATCGACGTGGCAAAGTATTTGCACTTGCGGAGCATAAAGGAATTCTTGCGCAATTAAATGGAGATGACAGTATTCGCGTATATTTAAGTTTTAGAACAGATAAAAAATGGCTTGATAATTGTGGAATTCCATTTGAAAATTTAGAAGAAGCAAAACATCAACTTCTACAGTATTTCGAAGACTGGGATGAAACACTTAAAAATTATATTCGATGTGCAGATGGTGCGATTTTTCCTAGACGAATGTATATGTTACCTGTTGGACTAACTTGGAAAAGTACGCCTGGTGTTACTTTAACTGGTGATGCAGCTCATTTAATGTCTCCATTTGCGGGTGAAGGTGTGAACCTTGCGATGCGTGATGCGGCAGAGCTTGCATTGTCTCTTATAAAACACGATGATTGGAACAAAGCGATTGAAAGTTATGAAGAAAAAATGTACGATTATTCTTCTCAATCCGCTGAAGTGTCAAATGATAATCTGGAGATTTGTTTCTCAGAGGATGCTGCTATGAAACTGTATAATCTTATGAATCAACTTCATGAGCAACAATAAAAATATATTTACTAAAGGAGAACTATGGAAGAACAAACGAATACAATTACTAGTCGTCGTTCACGACCAGCAAAAGAACCGTTAAGTAAGGAAATCATTGTGAAGACTGCTTATGACCTATTAGAGTCTGAAGGTATTTCTGGCCTTAGTATGCGTAAAATTGCAAAAGTATTAGATACCGGGCCGTCTTCTTTATATGTATACGTAAAAAATGCTGATGAATTAAGAGCGTATGTATTAGATTATGGTCTAGGGAAAATTGAAATAACAGATGAGAAAAATGAACCATGGAAAAAAGAGCTATTTGCACTTGTACATTCATATTTTCGAATTTTATTCGACTCTTCTGGAATGGCAGAATTAGCTTTAATGACAATTCCAATTGGACCAAATTCTTTAGCCCTTACTGAACAGATTTTGCGTCAATTACATGAAGGTGGGGTTAATGCAAGAGGATCGGCGTGGGGAGTAGATATTTTACTGTTATATGCTGCTTCGGTCGCATATGAACAAACAGCTCGCAAAGAAAAAGGTACCACTCTTGACGCAATTCGTGCTTCATATGAGACTTTAGATACAAAAAGGTATCCAATGATTGTAAGTCTAAAAGAAGATATGTTATCTGGTGGAGAAGAACGATTCCGCTGGGGATTAGAAGTTGTTTTGCAAGGTATTTTACATGCGCAATAATATAATTAGTTTAAAACAGAGAGCTAAATGAGCGGCACTCTGTTTTTTTGAAAGAAAAATATGATATCTGTGTCCGCAAACTACATTGTTAATTAATTTCAACATCTCTTTTTATACGATAGTAATAGACAACTTACACAATATACCCTTGATAACAAAGAGGTTAAAGAATTGGTTGAAGTGCTAATATATCAAGGTATAGATTTACTTTTAGGTAAAATAGAATACTTAGAAGTGAAAACCTTTGGGATAAAAGATGGTAATAGAGTTGTTAGTCACAAAATAATTATATTAAAAGACTTTGTACCAGATTATCTAACTATTGATAAAATCATGATGAGACTCTTTATAACAGCTAAGAGATGTATTGAAGGTGAGAATAAGGAACTGCTTTTTTGGTAGTAAAGATACAGATAGAATAAAAAACACTAGATCTTTAAAATCTAGTGTTTTTTTATTAGTTCACTTTCTTTATAAAACCTTTATAATGACGCTTCACAAGTTGACTTTCTAACGTCTTCATCGTTTCTAATGCAACACCTACGATGATTAGTAAACTTGTACCACCGATTTGAGCAGATGGTGGTAATGTAGCGATTTTTGTAAATACAAGTGGTAATATTGAAATTGCTCCTAAGAAAATCGCACCGATAAATGTTAAACGGTATAAAATTTTTGTTACATACTGTTCTGTAGATTTACCTGGGCGAATACCCGGGACATATCCGTTTTGCTTTTTCAAATTCTCAGCCATTTGTTCAGGATTTACTTGAATAAACGCGTAGAAATATGTGAAGGCAACGATAAGACCCACATATAGTGTCATTCCAAATGGATGTGCAAAATCAAGATTCGCAATTATCCATTTAGATACGCTTGAATCAGGGAAGAGCTGCGCAATTGTACGCGGCGTCATTAAAAAGGCTGAAGCAAAGATAACAGGAATTACACCTGCACTATTTACTTTAAGAGGTAAATGAGTATTTTTTGCTCCTTGATATTGATTGTTTCCTGAAACAGCTTTTGCATATTGAATCGGTATTTTTCGAACAGCTTGTTGAATGTAAATAACACCAACAACTATCGCTAAAATTACGAGTCCAATTAAAACCATTTTTATTATGTGCATAAATAACTGATCGCCTGCGTTTTGGAATTGTTGCAAATAAATTTGATTAGCGACATTTGGAATCGCCGCAACAAGTCCTGCGAAGATAATCATTGAGATTCCATTACCAACGCCATTAGCGGTAATTTGTTCACCTAACCAAAGTAAAAATGCAGTACCAGCAGTTAAAACTGTCGCAATAAATAAGTATGTAGTCCAGCTTTGATCTGTAATTAATTGTCCACCTGCTATATTATTAAAACCATAAGACATCCCAATGGATTGTATAAATGCGAGAATGATTGTAAAGTATCGAGTAAATTGAGCTGATTTCTTACGGCCCATTTCTCCTTGCTTTGCCCATTCTGTAAATTTAGGTACAACGTCCATTTGTAGTAATTGTACAATGATAGAAGCTGTAATATATGGTGTGATACCTACAGCAAAGATTGAGAAGTGTTGCAGTGCTCCTCCGCCAAATACGTTTAGCATACCTAAAACGTTGGCTTGATCTTGTACTTTTAATACCTCTGCGTTAGTATGAGGAACTGGAATAAACGTGCCAATTCGAAAAACAATTAGCATCGCTAGTGTAAAAAGAATTTTGTTTCTTATCTCAGCTACTCTCATGAAATTTGAAATCGTACGAAACATTATGTCGCCTCCTATATTTTTATCAGTTCAAAACTGATTATTATATCCCGATGAAGTAACCACAAACCTCCTTCCGCATTAAATTCATTTGACAAATGGAATTTTATACATTTTGTAGTTTTCACGGATATAAAAATATAAGGTGTTATACAAGCGATTTATTGACTTTTCGTAATCATTCAATACCCATAATATAACTAATAAATTAACAAATGTACATACATAAGCATTAAAAATGAATGAATAGGATGATTTTTTACATATATTTAATGCTAGATTGATAATTAGGAACGTTTTATGTGGTTATATTGAAGGGATTCCGTGGAAAGTATTATGATGTAGCTGTAGCGCATAATAACCTCAAGGAAATCTTCAAGGATGTTGAGAGAACTCATACGTTTCAGCATGAATTAGAGAACCTACTAAAGAAAGAAAAGATTGGATTGGAATAATAGTGAAGGAAAATCTTTTTTCTATAGAGAATATTTCTAGCGTAGGAATCTAAGTATGTAGGTTCTAATGAAAGGAGAATTCACATGAATACATTTGTAAATGACAAGTTTTATGAAACTAGAAATCAATTATTTGAGGAAATTACTTTGTTAAGTGATGCTCAATTTAATAGGAAACCAGATAAGGATAAATGGAGTATAGCACAAGTTTGTCATCACTTAGTTTTATTAGATGAGAGAGTTATAACAGTTATTTCATCGGGATTAAAAAAGATGGATAGTATCTTAAATGAGCGTAAAGAAATTCACACTATTTTATTAGATAGATCGATAAAATTTATAGCCCCAGAAATGATTAAACCAAGTATAGAACCATTTGAAGTGCAGCAAATGGTTGATTTGTTAAACGACTCTAGAAAAGAATTGATGCGTTTCCTGAGTACAATAGAAGATGAATCTATATTAGCGAAAAAATCAGTGACGCATCCAACTCTTGGAGAATTACTTCTTGATCAGTGGATAGAACTGATCTATTTGCATGAACAGCGTCATATAGAACAAATTAAAGAGATAAAATTGCTTTGTGGAGTTGAAAAGTAAACATCATTATCTATTTTTTGAGCGATTTGGGATAGCATCAAGGTTTCGAGTGATAAAATAGAAATCCTGATTAAAATTATGATGAATTTAGTTGAAAGCAACCAATAAGCTGAAGAAATTACGAAACTAGTAGATCTTACCCCTGAAGAGGAAACGAACATTCAAAAAAATCTGAATCCGATTTGCTGTATAAGTGTAACCCCGTCTTAAATGAAGAGCGGGGTTATTATTTTTGGAAGTGATCTCAGCATTTTCATTTAGAAGGAAATAAATTGGCAATGAAATCCGAAAATGTAATCAGCATTACACACTATATCTTTAAGTTATAATGATTTTCGGAAATGAGCTATATGTCCAAATTTTTGAAAGTAATCTTACACCTACCATTGGGTAAGCACCTTTCACGCGTTTGAGGAATAAGTATTTTGTCAGAAAACGATAAAATACAATTCTATTAAGGGATATATGCATTTTATTCTCTTTATTTTTGCAGTTGAAGTTTTCTGAATAACAAGTTATATTTTTAAAGTTCAAGCAACTTTATGACAGTACAAAAAGGGGAGAAATATTGATATTATGCAAAAAACGAAATGGAAGAACTATGTATGCTATTTTATTATTTTTATGCTTCTTGTAACAGCAGTAACAGTCAAACCAGCTATTTCTAAGGCTGAGGAATCTAATGTTAATATTACATTGTTAGGTACTGCAGATATTCATGGTAGATTTATGCCTTGGGATTATGCGCTTGATGGAGCAAATATGAGTGGAAGTTTGACGCAGCTTTATACGGTTAT
>NZ_JBHWYR010000064.1:0-29382 GCF_042728695.1 Bacillus sp. NPDC060175 | reverse complement strand
GAACAAAGAAGACAACCTTTATGCTGAAAATGTATTAAAACATCTCTTCATAGGAGCACAAGTTGATGGATTGCAATTTGGTATTTCTCCAACAACTATAAAAATTCATTTTACAAATTTTGAAGCTGCAGTTGATTATGATGGGCAATTATATATCAACATCGAATCGAAATGGTTTTTATTTAATACTCCACCAGAAAAGTACCCTTCTAATGAGGATGAATTTGACGATTATTCCGAAGAAGAAGAATATAATAGAATTTTTAACATGAGAAGGCAGAAAGTTATAGACGTGCAATTAGGTAAGGAAACTCCACATTTGCTTATCCTACTTGAGAACGGACAAATCTTGTTTGTAAATGGTTTTCATGACTATTATGAATGTTGGCAAGCTGGGGTCCAATGTGAGGATTGGCTTGTAGTTGCTGCACCAGGTAATGAAATCGCTACTTGGACACCCGATGAGTTTACCAATAAATAAAAAGTTGATTTTTGTGGAGAAGTATCGAAGATAGTTTACAAATTAGCATAACAATATACATTATCATCATTTAAATTAGCAGGTTAATTTCTAAGTTTCGTTTACTGTATTTTTCTTGTACGAATATTTATTACAATGTGACTCTTAAACGAGTGATTAAATTTAAAAGAATTACATAATGATTCAAAAAATGCTTTGGATTTCTCCCAAGCATTTTTGTGTGCTACTTATATTTTTATTCCTGTAACCATTTATACCGTGATTTAGCTTTTTTCTCCATGTTGTTCAAACTATTCAAGATTCTTCCCTCATCTTATTGATTTGAAATATACATGATAAAGCCCATGACCAGTAGAGTTACCTTAGCATAACGTCTTATCCCCAAACCCCCAACTAAACCATTTTCCATGCCCTTCTGTTTCCCCAACCGTTTCACAATATTCGTTTCCATTAATATAATAATCAATATGAAGGTCCCGGTCCCACATGTTGTTATATAGGTGGAATACATCACGTTTTGCACCAATTTCTTTAATTTGTTTTTCTAGCGTATGTTTCACACCTTCTGGTATTTGATTCGCTACATGTGTATGGAAAATACAAATCACTGCATCTTCCCTTATTTGATCTACAATGGATGGTAGAAGCACTACACCATCTCCTTCAATTAATTGCACTGATTGTTCTTTTACAAGTTCTGCTGCTTGATCGAATAGTACCAGTCTTTCTTTATGTTCTGGCCAAATAAGCGCTCGTAACCATAAATAGTCTTCGTCATCATTTAAATCGTTCACGTGTAAATCTAGTCCGATTCTTTCTACGACAGGTGGACTTTGTTTTAGCAGATTCGGCATATTCTCCCCTCTTATTTCAGAGGTTAAATGAACATTCGATTGTGTATTTCCATACACTTCTTCCATTCCATATGAATAACTATATTGATCCCAAAATAGTTGTAATCCTGAACTTGTACCAATTTCTATTAACGCTAACGGTTTGTTCACTTTATTAAATATGTAACAGAAACTTGGATACAAATAGGCACATCGTCTTACTTCATTCGTTTGAACGAGTTTCGTTTGTAATAAAGTAATTATTTCTTCACGATATACATGGCAAAAATCTTTAAATTGATGAAAGGCATTTTCAAAATTTGTATCAGCATCTTCAACTAAACTATAATAATACCTTTTTAAACTGTGTTCTTTTCCTTTTAACAATAAATAATGGACCGCACCTAATAATAAGTTCGGGATTGGCTGACCAGGTTGTGCATTGAAAGCTAACGTAAGAACTTCCTCATCTTCAGAAATTTTTATTGATAAGTATTCGTATAAAAAACTCGATCCTTTACATTCATTTACAGAAAAATCCCGAAATAAGTTTGCAACTTGTTCTTTTGTAAGCATTGGTATCCCTCCTGTTTTATTTTCAGAATAATCTTACCATTAATTTGTCATTTACTCTATTTTGTCAAATTTGATGTTACAAAAATAGAATTTTACTAGTTTCCAAAGATAAGACATAAAAATAGAAATTTTTTTGGGATAACATCAAACTGGAATTCTTCTCCAAATTCCGCTTTACTACTATGCTTTTTACCCTTATGACAGAAGAATTCTATGAAATAAAACGTTAAATAGTTTAAAATTATCAGATAACACTAGATATTTTAGTCTATTAATTATTATAATAGACTATGAGATGGTTATATAATTGAGACAAAAAAGGTAAATACCTAGGTGGGGCCTAGGCGGTGTTTTCTTTTTACGGCTTAGATATTAAAACACCTACTCTTTTTTGCCAATATAGGGGATGGAGAGATTATCATGAGCAACATGCAGCAAAAAACAGACGTTATCTTAATTGGCGCTGGAATTATGAGCGCAACGTTAGGATCATTACTTAAAGAATTGGCACCTGAATGGGAAATTAAAGTATTTGAAAAACTCGCTAATGCCGGAGAAGAAAGTTCTAACGAATGGAATAATGCTGGTACAGGACATTCTGCGCTATGTGAGCTTAACTATACATCCGAAAAATCTGACGGGTCTATAGATATTGGTAAAGCTGTAAAAGTAAATGAGCAATTTCAACTTTCAAGACAATTTTGGGCGTATCTTGTTAAGAGAAACTTAATTCGTAATCCACAAGATTTTATTATGCCACTACCTCATATGAGTTTGGTGCAAGGAGAAAAAAATGTGGAGTTTCTAAAAAACCGTTTTGAAGCGCTTTCAAAAAACATTCTATTCCAAGGAATGGAATTTTCTGATGCTCCTGATACATTAAAAAAATGGCTTCCACTCATTATGGAAGGCCGTAGCTCTAATGAACCGGTGGCTGCAACGAAAATTGATTCTGGAACAGATGTTAACTTTGGTGCGTTAACACGCATGTTGTTTGATTACTTAAAAACTAAAAATGTCGAACTAAACTACAAACACAGTGTTGAAAATATTAAACGTGCGAAGAACGGTTTGTGGGAAGTGAAAGTACACGATATGAATAGTGGTAAAATCGAACACCATACTGCAAAGTTCGTCTTTATCGGCGGCGGTGGCGGTAGTCTACCTCTACTTCAGAAGACTGGTATTCCTGAGTCAAAACATATTGGAGGATTCCCAGTAAGTGGACTATTTATGGTATGTAAAAACCAAAAAGTTGTAGAGCAGCATCATGCAAAAGTATACGGAAAAGCTAAAGTTGGTGCTCCGCCAATGTCTGTACCTCACCTTGATACAAGATATATAGACAACAAAAAAGCTTTACTGTTTGGACCATTTGCAGGCTTCTCACCTAAATTCTTAAAAACTGGCTCAAACCTTGATTTAATTGGTTCTGTAAAACCGAATAACGTCTTAACGATGTTAGCAGCTGGTGTAAAAGAAATGGGATTAACAAAATACTTAATCCAACAAGTTATGTTATCACACGAAAAGCGTATGGAAGAATTACGTGAGTTTATTCCGAACGCTAAAAGTGAAGATTGGGATACTGTCGTTGCTGGACAACGTGTGCAAGTAATTAAAGATACTGATGCAGGCGGTAAAGGAACACTTCAATTTGGTACAGAAGTTGTTAGTGCAAATGACGGATCAATCGCTGCGTTACTTGGTGCTTCTCCAGGTGCTTCTACTGCTGTTCACGTTATGCTTGAAGTATTAGAAAAATGCTTCCCAGAACGTATACTAGAATGGGAGCCAAAGATAAAAGAAATGGTCCCTTCTTACGGCGTGTCACTTACGGAAAATCCAAGACTGTTCCAAGAGCTTCACGCTTCAACAGGACGCACACTTGGGTTAAATGAAAAAGAAGCTGTTCACAATTAATGAATAGATTTTAAAAACGACATAATAAAAACGTCCGATATATTCGGACGTTTTTATTATGTCTGACGAAGAAATATAGTGACTAAAATTATATCGGCGATTTTTTCAATATGTCAGCGATTCGACAAGGGATATCGACTTCCCGACAATACATGACAAATCCCCGTTAACTCTCAACTAGAAATTATACTTATCGATATTATCCTTCGTAAATACAACTCGTTCAGGAAGTACGATAATACCGTTTCCTTCCGCCTCATAGTCATACCCTTGAATAGAGTTTGGCTCTACTTTCACTTTGCCGATTCCTTTTACTTCGAAGCTATCCCCTACTTTTAATTTCTTCCCTTTTACAACAATTTCATTTGCAACATAAGTTGCGAGTGCACCTTGTTGTTTAACATCCCATAATCCGAATTGTTGTACTGTTCCTCGTTTTACATAATCACGCATAACGTTCGGTGTCGAAAACCCAGTTACGACTACTTTCTTATCCATTTTCAAATTCTCAGTTGCTTGCGCCATCGCTGGAAGTGCTGTTGCATCTGGAAATATTACTGCGTTAATATCCGGATATGTTTTTAAAATACTCTCCCCTACTGATAAAGATTTTTGCGCATTATTTTCACCAGACTATTTATCCCGCATTAACGGGCAATAAGACTCCCACCTCAAAATTCGGCTGGAGCAAAGAAGTTAGGTGGGAGATCAACTGCCCGTAAACGCCCGATTGGTTCAACTGGAATAAACAAAATAACGAACACATATGTTTAAGCAGTGGTCAATTGTTGAAAGGGATGAAGAGCATGTCACAGCTGAACTTTGAAGACAATTTGTTAACAAAAGTAGCTTGGTACTATTATAAAGATCAATTAACCCAGCAAGAAATTGCTTCACTTCTTCACATTTCACGCAATAAAGTCGTTCGGTTGTTAGATAAAGCACGGACGGAAGGTGTCGTCACCTTTCACGTAAAAGGTACTGGTTTGCACTGTTTAAGTATTGAACGTGACCTTATGAAAAAGTTCCATCTAAAAGATGCTTTCGTTATTCCAACGCCAACAGAAGATTATGCATCTTCACTCGGAAAAGCTGCCGCACAATATTTAGAAACTCATCTGCAACAAGGCAATTTACTCGGCATTGGCTGGGGAGAGACGATCAGTAACATGTTAGAAAACATCCACTTTGAAAGTTCTATGAATCTTTCAATCGTTACTCTTACAGGCGGTGTTAACCACTATATTCCGAGGAAACAAAACTATTTGAACTACATGCAAGGAGATCTTCACATTATCCCTACCCCTTTTCTAGCATCCACAACCGAAATGGCACAAAGTATTCTATCAGAACCGAGCGTGAAAGATATGCTTCACGTCGCTTCACTTGCTGATACAGCAGTAGTCGGCATTGGAGGTTTATCTCAAGATGCCACAATTGTAAAAGAAGAAAAATTAACGCTACATGAAATGACATATATACGTAGTCAGAACGGAGCCGGAGATATTTTAGGTCAATTTTATAATACTGATGGAAAACAATTAGAGCTTCCCCATCATAACCGTCTTATCGGCACACCACTCTCTGTTCTTCAAAGTATGAAACATGTCGTTGGTGTAGCTGGCAGCACTGAAAAGTTAGACGCAATTTTCGGCGCCTTAAAAGGAAAATTCATTCATACATTAATTACCGATGAAGAAACTGCTCTCTCCTTATTAAGAAAGGAAGGTGACTCTTAATGTCTACTCTATTAGCTTACGATGCTGGTACAGGAAGTATTCGAGCAGTCCTTTTTGATTTACAAGGAAATCAGCTTGCAGTCAGTCAAAAAGAATGGATTCATAAATCCGATAGTCGTTATCCCGGTTCTATGAATTTTGATGTAAAAGAAAATTGGCAGCTCGTCCAAGAATGTACAAAGGATGTGCTGCAAAAAAGTAATACGTCCCCCTATTCTATTAAAGGCATAAGTGCAACGAGCATGCGCGAAGGCTTTGTTTTATACGATAAAAACGGGCAAGAAATATGGGCTTGTGCAAATGTTGATGGCCGCGCATCAGCGGAAGTTAGTGAACTAAAACAAATACGTTCCGAAATTGAAGAAGATTTATATAGAAAATCCGGTCAAACTTTTTCGTTAGGTGCTTTACCTCGCTTACTTTGGATTAAAAAACATGAACCAGACGTGTACAAAAACATTCATTCCTTTACGATGTTAAACGATTGGATTTTATATAAATTGTGCGGTGTACTGCAAATTGATTCTTCAAATGGATGTACGTCCGGTATATTCGATTTACAAAATAGAGCTTGGGATAACTCCATTGCTGAGCAATGCGGTCTTACTCTAGCCTTTTCTCCAAAAGTAAATGAAGCCGGTACAACTATTGGGAATATCACAAAACGAAGTGCTGAATTAACAGGATTACATGAAGGAACTCCTGTCGTTGCTGGCGGCGGTGATGCTCAAATGGCATCACTCGGAACTGGAGTTGTTAAGCAAAATCAAACATTAATATGCGGGGGTAGCTTTTGGCAGCAAGAAGTTAACATTACTGAACCAATAACGGATCCGCATGCTGCGATTCGCGTAAATTGCCATGTCGTTCCTAACCTTTGGCAATATGAAACGATCGCCTTTTTCCCAGGCCTCGTTATGCGCTGGTTTCGAGATGCTTTTTGCCAAGAAGAAAAGAAACTCGCTGAAAAACTCGGTGTAGATGCATATGAATTGTTAGAAGAACAAGCGAAAGACGTACCTGTCGGCTCACATGGCATTATCCCTACTTTCTCAAACGTCATGAACTATATTTCTTGGCGTCATGCCGCACCTTCTTTTTTAAATTTAAGCTTAGATGCTGACAAATGTGGGAAGAAAGAAATGTTCCGCGCTATTGAAGAAAATGCCGCCTTCGTTACACTTGGAAACTTAAAACGAATTGAAAATCTCACAGGTACATTCCCTTCTGAAGTTGTTTTTGCTGGCGGTGGTGCTAAAGGAAAACTATGGTCTCAAATTCTATCAGACGTACTCGGCATTCCTGTAAAAGTACCCGTTGTGAAAGAAGCAGCTGCTTTAGGAACTGCAATTGCTGCTGGTGTTGGCGCTGGAATATATTCATCTATGGAAGAGACTGCCAAACAGTTTGTACAGTGGGAAAGCACATTCGAGCCAGTCACTGAAAATCATGAACTCTATAAGGAATTCTATGAAACATGGAAAACCGTATATGACAGTCAGCTCGCTTTAGCCGATAAAGGGCTCACCTCACATATGTGGATTGCGCCAGGTGCGCTGTAACACATTACATAAAGGAGTGATTTCTATGCTTAAAGTGAATGAAGATGATTTCACCTATCGCTTCGGTGATAACGGGCCTAAATATTTAATACAAGGTCCAAATATCGATCTTGGCCTAGTCGTTATTCAGCCTGGGCAAGAGTTTCAAAATCACTATCATACAACGTGCGAAGAAGTCTTCTATGCGTTAGAAGGCGAAATAGATTTCTATGTAAATAACGAAAGAATTCCAATAAAACAAGGAGATGTCTTGCAAGTTCGCCCTCATGAATCTCACTATCTTATTAACCATTCCGATAAGCCTTTTAAAGCTGTTTTTATAAAGTCACCACATTTACCAAATAAAGATACAGTACAAACTGAAAATCCAACATTAACAAAGGAGTGATTCCTAATGACTTGGGGATTTAAAAATCGATTAAACACAATTTTACCTGACGGCAGAGCGGTTATGTTAGCGATAGATCACGGCTACTTTTTAGGACCGATTCACGGACTAGAACAACCGTTAGAAACAGTTAAAAACTTGCTTCCATATACAGACTCCCTCTTTTTAACACGAGGTGTACTCAGCTCGTGCATTCCTGAAAACTGCAACACGCCGATGGTTATGCGTGTATCAGGCGGAGCAACTGTAGTCGGTAAAGATTTAGCGAATGAAACAATTGTTACACCTGTGAAAGAAGCAGTAAAACAAAACGCAATTGGCGTCGGCGTTTCTGTCTTTATTGGATCAGACTATGAAACACAAACCGTTTCAAATCTCGCAAATGTAGTATCTGAAGCTCACGATTATGGCCTGCCAGTACTCGGTATTACCGCCGTTGCGAAAGAGCTACAAAAACGTGAAGCTCGCTTTCTAGCACTCGCCTCCCGCGTATGTGTTGAAATGGGAGCTGACATTATTAAAACGTATTACTGCGAAGGATTCGAAAAAATCACAAGTACCTGCCCTGCCCCAGTCGTAATCGCGGGCGGCCCAAAACTAGATTCAATCGAAGACGCATTAAACATTACGTACAGTGCGCTGCAAGAAGGCGCAATCGGAGTAGACATGGGCCGAAACATATGGCAGTCCGAACATCCAGCTGCGATGATTCAAGCAATTCATGGCATTGTGAAAAATAGATTGAATGTGAAAGAGGCGCTGGAACTATATAATGATGTGAAAAATTAATGTGAAGATGACAGACTATGTATTACAGTAGTCTGTCATCTTTTGTTAAACTAAAAGAAAAGGAGGAATGATTATGCAACGAATGTCTTTTGAACGCCCTACTGATCATTACGATGAACGCTTATACTCTATTGATGAAAAAATTTGCGCCCTATTAAAAGAAAGAAAAGAACTTTCGAATGGGAACCCAGGATTTCCGCCTGATGAGGCTACTTCTAATTGGGCAAAGCAGTACGGATTTTATCCAGACTATTTAAATTCATTATTCTCTTCCATGATGGATGAAGAAGAATTTAAACCTCACGTCGAACCGACTAAGTTTAAAAAACATATACCCATTTTAAAAACTTATGAACATAAAGGAACTGTGTATACTGTAACCTTTATTCGTCAATATTCTAATGCTAGCGTAATTTACTTATATAAAGAATGGGATTCAAAAAACAAAACACTTAATGAGATAAATACACATAGCCTTGTTGAATTATCTATAAATACTACATACGATTGCTGGGCAGAAGGATGGACTGGAACAGATGGACATGTGAGCTACCAATTTATTGTATCTCCTGCTCTTCCTGATAATTTGTCTGGAATAAGCTTACGATTTAAAGACCAAAGTATGCCGTTTATGAAAGATCAAGCTGTGCTTGAATTTGAAATTCAGTTAGATTAATAAATAAAGGAGCTGTCTCATAAGTCGGATTTCTGACTAAAAGATGCGTTATTGTATCCCTTTTAATCTATTTATCTAAAGGCGTGTATTAATAGTGAAAAATGAAAAGAAGATCGGAACTGAAAGGCTGATTAAGGAACTATTGGGTAGTAATAAAGTTACTCCACTAAAGGGCCAGATTGTGTAATTGGAATATGATTAATAGAGAAGCAGAATGTTTTATACTAATGTAGAATGCTTATCTTGAATCTTTGCGAAAGGAATGTCTATATATGTCTAAAATGGTTAACATGCTTTCTATTTTATGGCTCCTCAAAACGAGAAAACAATTGACTGCTAAGGAATTAGCAGAGGAATTAGAAATCAGTATTCGTACGGTGTACCGCTATATTGATGCTCTGTGTGCAAGTGGAGTACCAATTATTTCAGATGCAGGGCATAATGGTGGGTACAGTTTACTGAATGAGTTTACAAAGGCACCTTTGTTTTTTAATTTGGATGAGCAGAAAGCGCTTGTCCATGCTGCAAAATTTGCAATAGATGCAGGGTATCCCTTTAGTGAAGCGCTAGATGCATCAATTTCTAAATTGAAAATGTATACAAATGAGGAACAATTGAATCATATCAATCGTCATTTAAGAGGGTTTGAAGTCATCCATCCTACTGTCGAACCCTCTTTGAAATCTATTCTTCAAGATTTAGAAATTTCTGTTGCCGAAAGTTATAGGTTATTTATTGTTTATCATAAGGGTGGAGAAATCGAACCTCAATCACGTCATATTGATCCTTATGGTCTTGTTTATTGGAAAGGCAAGTGGTACACAGTGGCTTATTGCCATCTGCGTAAAGAAATTCGAAGTTTTCGAATCGATCGTATTCAATCATTATCCAGAACAGATAAAAAATTTGATCGGCCCTTGGAATTTTCAGCGCGTTCTTTCTTTCTAAAAGACATTTTACCTGATTCAAACCAACTTAAAGAACTCATTTCTGTCCGTATCCAAGGCATGCCACATGCGCTTGATGATTTATGTCAGCATTGGTTATTTAACCATGCTTTAATAGAACGAAAAAACAATCAAGCTCTTTTTAAGGTTGATATAGAGTCTATTCATACTTTTGTACCTTACTTCCTTCTCCCTTACGGTAAATCTATTAGCATTCTGGAACCAACTTTATTACAAGAAAGATTGGCAACTATCAGCTTTGAATTATTCAATCATTATAAAAACCCTTCACTTCACTGACCGTAATTGTCAGTGAAGTTTTTTTATAATGTACATGTAGCGAATTAAATTTTTAGGAGGCATAAAAATCATGAAGAATTTGATGTATGAATTTTATATTGCAGGCTCACCAGAGGCAGTTTGGAAGGCATTGATCTCTCCTGAGGGTACAAAACAAATTTATTATGGGTCCATCATTCGATCTACATTCCAAGTGGGCGATCTCTTGGAATATGTAGGTCCTGGATTAGATGGAAATGAAACGGTGCATGTATACGGAAACGTATTGGAATATGAACCAAATCAGTTACTTCGATTTACTCACTATCCTGGAAAGTCTTATATGAAAGATGATCGTGCATTTGAGTCAAGAATTTCTTATATTCTAAAGCCTATTGGATCATGCACGAAATTAATACTCATTCATGACCAATGGAAAGAAGATGATCCTTATTATGAAAACAGCAACAAGGCCTGGTGGATGATATTAAATAATACAAAGACTTTAGTAGAAACAGGAAGTACACTAGACTTTGGTGAAATCTCATAGGTCCATCATAAATGATTTAACAGAAAGAAAATATTGGATTTCAGCTCCTGAACGAATTTGTATTTTAAGAATTATGTTTTTTGGCCTAGCTCACTGATTGTGAAGTAAACAACTTAAATGTGACTTAAAAAACTTAACCGTGACCTAGAATTTTTCTATATAACTGATTTCTTTGAGAAAATGATTAAACTTTTTTATAACACCATAACTGAAAACTGCTAGAGAATAATCCATTTTGATTAATCTCTTTTCAAAATGGATTATTCTTATTTACCATATAATATGGGTTTGTGGAGTGTTTTTGATTAAACTTTATTTCAAGCCAACACATTGATACCTCCATATTTCCCCTATTATTTACCTTAACTAAAAAAAACAGCTAGTTAACCTGTTAAGTGAGAGTAGTTCAAATGATTAAATTTAGCTTTTTGAATAACGAGCATTATGATAACAAGCCCCTTCCCAAGCTGGATAAGGGGCTATATATACACCTTCAAACAATTACTCTTGATGAATGCTATTTAGTTTTGAAACTTTCTTACCATCTCTATAGTCAAGGCAAGACACTTCAATTAATAAGCCATTAAATACTGAAAAATAGAAACCATAACTACTACCTCTCATCGAATAAGGTTCCTTGTCTATTTCAATGCCGCCGGCTACTAAACGATTATATGCTTGATCAACTTCACTTGAAGTTTCCACTAAAAAACCAATATGAAAAGCTTCAGGATACGTAACTTCCTTATTCCCCTTAAATGCTTTTGGATCACTTAGCACAAGTATAAATCCATTCTCATCACTCATCACTACAAGGGCCTTTCCCTTTTGTTCCAAAAATTGAAAATCAAAAAATGTTTCAAAGAAATGTCTAGCTTCTGATAAATCATCAACACATAGATTTAAATGATTCAACCTCATTTACCCATCTCCTTTTAAACAGGGATTACACAGAAGTGTATTGCCCCATATTAATAACACTTGAATGTTAAAGGGGTTGTATTCAAGTGTTCATTTTTTAATAGTCTAATACTTTTTTCTATCGTCTAGAACGTTTTTTTATGAAACATTTGGAATACAGCGAATGAAATTATACGAACGATTCGGAATGGAATATCTATTTACCGATAAAGGTTACCAATCGTATTAGCTTTATTATTTATTCTCCAAATTCATTAAAATCCACTCAATCAAGAAAATTGCTGAAGAAATCCGCTCTGGCGTATCCCCTAAAAACACTTTATTAATCAACTCATCAAAATTATTTGGTCTATTAGATAGTGCTTGTATATACTTCAAAACAGATCCAGCTGGAGGTGCTGGCTTATTATTAATGATCCATATACCTTCTATGAGTGTCCAAGTTGATGTATGAACTATATATGAAGCTTTTAACTCATCATTTACTTTCAAAGCAGACTGAATTTTAATGCGCGAACTATTTAACCAATGAGCAATGCCCTTAACTTTATCAGTAGAAACAGCATAGTTTTCATATTTATGTTGTGCTATTTCCTTTAACCTTTTCAACTCACCGTTATTATCAAATAAAATTTTACCTTCTAAAAAAGAATATAGTTCCATTGGATTATTGTTAAATTTTAATTGAACTTGATTAAAATCTGCATACTTATATTCAATTAAAATATCATCTCTCATTTCAGAATGAAAATCTTTCTTTTGTCCGCCCTCTAAAAGAATATAGAAGTCTAAATCCGATTCAGGGCAAGCATCACCTCTTGCGACAGATCCGATAAGCATTAATCCACTTAATTCATTTCTAGCTATATGTTCATTTAGAGTTTTATGTACTAACTCTTTATGGTTTTCATATGTAATAAATGAAAGGTTTTCTATCATTTCTATCCTCCAAGTTATCGAGCGCGTAATATAATTCTTATAAGAATAGATCGATATTTCTCAGTTTCTAAAATAAGCAAACACCTTTTAAACGATATTGAATTATATTTTTTCTCATACATTTCCATTATACACACTGCTAATTGTTACATGCCGAGCTCTATTTTATTTGCACATACGTGTGAAATGCTTAATCGAATTGCTTTCAATTAAGTCTTTGTGCAATTGGGTGATCATCCTTTAGTTGCAACAGATCCCATAAATTCCCGTATAAGTCCTTAAATACTGCAACAATTCCGTATGATTGCTCTTTCGGTTCTCTCACAAATTCTATTCCTCTTGAAATCATTTCATTATAATCTCTCCAAAAATCGTCAGTATTTAAGAAAAGAAATACTCTACCACCTGATTGGTTACCAATAAAGGGCTCTTGCTCAGGTTTAGATGCCCTGGCTAGTAATATTGTGGTGCCGACTGAACCCGGGGGAGATACCACTACCCACCGTTTGTTTTCTTCTGGCTGATAAATATCTTCAACTAATGTAAAATTTAGTTTCTTTGTATAAAACTCTATTGCCTCATCATAGTCTTTTACTACTAATGCAATATGAACTATCGATTGAACCACTATTATCCCTCCTAATTTTCTCACTGATCGAGTTACATTATAGCATTTCTATTTTTAACCTGTCCGTTAATTCTTCTTACATCACATGCGAATCGTTCTCTTTATTCAATATAAATAACCATCTATCAGTAAACAGATAGATGGTTATTTATTTGAAAGATTATAATTAAGCAAATGTATTTTTACGACTGTTGATAAGCCGATTTCGATGATTTCACATAATAAACCCCATGTTCAACGTTAATGATATGATCTGGTTTTGGTTTACCGCGGCCCGCTCTATGTCCAGCTAAATGCTCTTCACTTGTTTCCCAGTTTTTCCATGCTTCTTCAGATTCCCAGCGAATCATAACTACAACTTCTTCATCTCCGCGTCTCACTTTTTTCACGAGAACACTTAAGTCGATGAAGCCTTCAAATTTTTCAATAATGCCTTCTCCTGTAAAACGCTCTACAACTATATTAGATGTACCTTCTTTTACTGTAAATGTTTTAGTTTCGATAAACATATAATCCCACTCCCTTTTTATAATACGAATATTAGTATTCTTCCATTATAATTGATTATGATAATTATTTTCAATTATAAAGTTTTAAATCTTTAGAATTATGCTGACTTCTCCTCAATCGCCTCATCTAAAAATTTGAAATATGGAAGCAATATTCCTATTAAAGAAGTGACACATATAATCGAACCAATTATAAAATATAACACTCTCACTCCCCACATTTCACTCAGTATTCCCCCTAATAATACCCCTAATGGCATAGCGGATCGTATGAAAAATAACCGCACTGAAAATACTTTTCCTATCATATGATTTGGAACGGCTTGTTGGCATATCGTCGTGTTATGAACATTGAAAAATGCAATACAAATACCTGCAATTACTTCAATTATTACCGCGATTATAATACTATGATTGAACCCTAGAGAAATGTATGTGAGGCCCCCTATAAACAATCCTCCGAGCATAAGTATACGCCGACTTTTATATGTTATTTTTCCAACTAATATTGATCCAACTACATAGCCAAGCGGGAAACCTGCCATGAAGTAACCGTACTCCGCATATCCCGCTGCCAGGTCATCTTTTATATAAGGAAGGTTTGTGACCATCGTTACCCCTACTCCAAACTGTACGAAAGTAAGAAATACACCGAGCCAAACGATTATTGGTTTTGTGAAAAAGTATGTAAAACCGTGAAGAAACTGTTCTAGCCACGTTTTTCTCAATTCTTGTTTTACTCTTTTTTCTTTTATGAAAAGTAACAATCCTCCACTAATGAATAGACAAACACATACGAACAACATTGTTACTTTGATTCCAATGAATTTAATAACGATACCACCTAATACTGGCGCTAGAAACATCATAAGACGAGCCATCCCATCAATATACGCATTTGCATCTTGAAGCTGTTCTTTACTTACAATGCTCGGTGTAATCGCTTGACTGGCGGGTGTATAAAGCGGCGTAATGAGCCCTACTATAATTTGAACAGCGTAAACATGCCATACTTCTACACTGTTAGTAACAAGCATTACTAAAGGCAGTAAGAAAACAGAGGCCCGCATCCACTGCGAAAAAATCATAATCCACTTTCGGCTCCATTTATCAATATATGGCCCGCTTATTAGTTGCAGTATGAGTGACGGAATAAAATATAGTAACCACATACTACTTAATGCTGTTTTCGATCCTGTTAATTCATAAACGAGAATTGAATTACATAACGTCCCGAAAGCCCCGCCTAATTCTGAAATTGCACTGCCAATCCACATAAAAAAGAATGAACGATTTTTCAACACATTTTCCAATATAACGCACCAACTTTTCTATTAAATTCCTCCCTTTATGTACATTCTCGTTGTATATTATCTATTCAAAAATGCATCTAATTCTTTCGCTAAAGACTGCACTGCTTTCTTTCTCAACACATATTTTCCGTCTTGAATATCAACTAACTTTGCTGAACGTAAAAGTTTCAAATGATGATGTACTGTCGATTTTCCTAGTTGTAATCTTTCCGTTATTTCTTGCAGCGTACGCTCTTGTTCAAATAGTAGTTTTACAATACGCAATCTTGCCTCATCCCCGAGCGCCTTATGTTTATGAACTAAAAAATAACTCGGCTCATACGGATCTTCAGGATGTATGCTTTCATTTGCGACCGGATAATGAAACACTTTCGTATCTTCAATATCCGCTTCTATGTTCCACGGCCTGTACGTCATTTGCGGGATAAGAAGTACGTGATGGACACTTGGCTCTGGCATATATGTAACGCCACCTGTAGCCCACTCGACAAATTCTTCTGGTTTCATCTTTTTATTCATTTCATTTTTCGCTTCATAATCTCGCTTTAATATAGAGAGCAGTTGCTCTTCTTCTTTCTTAATAACACCCTCATACCATCCTGTCATAGCATTAATTAAATGCCTCTTTAATAACTGGACGTCTACATTACATATAAACTCAATATACGTAGAAAAAAATTGATGTTCATGCGTTAGCTCCATTAATTCTTGTACCGCTGAAATTTCTCCGCTAGATGCTAAACGTCTTTTTTCTTCATACGCTTCTCCTAAAAACGGTAAACATATATACTTTAAATCTTCTTCTGAAAGTGAATCGATATTTGCAATAAACTGTGATAGATCCTGAAAATCTCCCTCATACAATAACTGAAGCAATGCTTTCCATGTATTATTTTCTTCTACAAACTGTAAATGCTCTCTCATCTCTACCGATAATGATTGTCTAATTTCTTCCCATTCGCTTTGAGATTTTTCAAGCGTGTCGATTAACCTCTTATGAGTAATTGCCGCAATGCCAAGTGCACATTCGAAAAGTATCGAATACCTCATTTGAACGTTGTACGTTTCCCTCTTTCTGCTCGTTACGTGAAAGACTTCCATTTAATCCCCTCCTTATTTTCTAAGTATTGAATTCTATTTTTATCGAATTATACCTTCAATTTTTTTAGAATTTTTAAAACCTTCCTAAACTTTATATTGCTACAAATTTTTAAACTTAAGCTGCAGTTGATTTCCTTGTTCAACTATGAGGCAGGTTTATTGAAGGAAAAGGAGAATTTATTGCATTAAGAAAAATGATTTAGAAAGCATAAGTTTATTTCTGCAATTACTACACCAGCGCCATATTGTTCTTTTAAAAACTTCCAAACATCAATCAGATGATAAGTAGGTACGTTCCTACCTAATTTATCTAACACTTATTGTTGGTCTATCTCATAGTTAAGGAGGCTATACGAATGGGTAAAAAAGAAATATTACAAAATGGGGTCAAGCAAGTTTTTTACGAAGAAGAATGGTATCCACCGATATCTGAAGCGTTAAAGAATCTTACCGCTGCCCAAGCATGTTGGCAACCAGAAGGAAAGGCCAGTAATACGATTTGGGAAAATACAAACCATTTACTAATCTTTAAAGAGCGCTTACTTTCCCGCTTACATCAAGATGACACATTTGTTGCTCCACAAAATAATGATGACACGTTTGTCCAAGGTGGACCTAATGATGATGAAGCGTGGCAACAAACAGTGAAGCGAACGCTTCAAGTACATGATGCCTTGCAATCTTCATTAACATCCCTTCAAGAAGCAGAACTGGATCAACCAAGTCCGTCTCTACCAGTTTGGCAACAATATCTGAATATCCTTTTGCACGATGCTTATCATACAGGACAAATTGTACAACTTCGTAAACTCCAAGGTTCATGGCCAGCTCATCGTTCATATTTATAAGCGATGATTAAAGATGATAGACAAGCATATGATTCTATATTTAGCAGAATAAGTACAAAAAAAAGCAAATGAGATTCTAACTCTCATTTGCTTTTTTTTATGTTGGAGAAACGTCCTACATGGATAAAATAAAACTTTAATCAGTGGGATTTTGTCCATCCCCACTGATTATTAACCCAAACCAACCGGGCATTTCCGGGCCATTATCTCCCGCCTCACTTCCTCGTATTCACCAAGTTTTGAGGTAGGAGTCTTACCGCCCATTAATACAATTCATTCACACTTATTAGTTCATCTGCGCATCGTTCAATAGCCCAATTATTTCACTTAACATTTCTTCTGTAAAAGCACCTGCGCTAAAGTTCACTAATGCTCGTAATGGCATATAGTTCAGCATAGCGTCCATCATTTCAGAGACATCACTATCCCCTTCAGCCATACTACCAAACGGACTGTCTTTTAATGCTTTTTCCATAAGTCCTTTTGCGATTGGTGCTAAGATTGGGTCCGCAAATATGTCCCCTAATAAAGTATTACGATGCACTGGTTTTTGAATTATAGTCGTTGATTGAACATACATGCTATCATGTAAAACGATCTCTTTTGAAGACTTTCCTACTAAAATTTCAAATTCACCTGTTTCAACATGCCAGTCCTTTAATTCAACATTATAATACGCAAATGATCTTTTATTTAAAGTAAAGCTAACCGTTTTTTCTTCTCCCCGCTGCAATTCTACTTTTTCAAATCCTTTTAGCTCTTTTTCAGGACGAGTCATACTACTTTCAACATCTTTTATATAAAGCTGAACAATTTCTTTCCCTGCCGTACTACCAGTATTTTTCACGTTAACACTGATAGAAACAGTGTCCGTATCCGTTATCTCTTTCTTATTTATTGAAAGATTACTATACTCAAAATTTGTATAGCTTAAACCAAAACCAAATGGGAACAACGGTTCAATATTTTTTGCATCGTAATAACGATATCCAACGAACACACCTTCTTTGTATTCCACTTTGTCACCTTCACCAGGGAAGTTTAAGTAAGAAGGATTATCGCTTAACACTTTCGGGAATGTTTCCGCTAATTTCCCGCTTGGATTCACATCACCAAATAATAAATCAGCAATCGCTCCGCCTAATGCTTGTCCACCTAAATAGCCTTCAAGTATTCCTTTTACTTTACCTATCCATGGCATTTCAATTGGAGCACCGTTACTTAAAACTACAACGATATTACTTTGAACTTCAGCGATCGCCTCAATTAATTGCACGTGATTTTCTGGCATCTGTAAATGCTTTCGATCAAAGCCTTCTGACTCATAACGATCTGGAAGTCCAACGAAAAGGACCGCTGTATCTGCTCGCTCTGCTATTTTTTTCGCTTCGTTAACCATGCTTTCATTTACATCATCACTGGCAATGTCATAGCCTTGGGAAAATAATATGTTCGTTTTTTCACCTGATACCGTTTCAATTTCTTCAAGAATACTTTCAAGCTTTGTTGGATTAATATGAGAGCTTCCGCCGCCTTGAAAACGTGGTTGCTTTGCAAACCCTCCAATTACCGCTACCGTTCCCTCTTTTTTCAGCGGAAGAATGGAATCTTCATTTTGTAACATAACCATACTTTCACTTGCAACTTCTCTTGCAAGCTGATGATGCGCGTCCTTACTATATACAGCGTTTTCTAATTGGTTATCATAAGCTTTAAAAATAATGTAAAGTAGACGCTCTACTGCTTGATCAAGCTTTTCTACAGATAGCTTACCACAGTTAACTGCATCAACAATTTTCTTCTCACCAATTCCAAAGCTTGAAGGCATTTCTAACTCCAAACCGTTCGCTAGACTTGCAACACGCTCATTTACTGCACCCCAATCAGAAACGACAAAACCTTCAAATCCCCATTCATCTTTTAAAATATCATTTAATAAATAGTTATTTTCCGAAGCGTATTCACCATTCACTTTGTTGTAAGCGCTCATTACTGTCCAAGGCTGTGCTTCCTTAATAACATCTTCAAAGCTAGCAAGATAGATTTCACGCAATGTTCTTTCATCAACAATTGCATCTACTGACATTCTGCGATGCTCCTGATTATTAGCAGCGAAATGTTTTAATGACGTTCCAACCCCTTGACTTTGTACGCCTTTCACATGGTTTGCAGCCATTTGTGATGATAAATATGGGTCCTCTGAAAAATATTCAAAGTTTCTTCCGCATAGCGGCGAACGTTTAATATTTGCACCTGGTCCAAGGAGAACTCCTACATTTTCAGCCTGACATTCTTCTCCTAATGCAACTCCTACTTGTTTTATTAATTCTTTATTCCATGTACTTGCTAACCCTACCGCTGAAGGGAAACAAGTCGCTGGAATACTGTTATAAATCCCTAAGTGATCTGCTCCCTCTGCCTGTTTTCTAAGTCCGTGTGGTCCATCAGTTACCATAATTGAAGGAATTCCTAATCGCTCAATCCCTTTTGTATTCCAAAAGTCTAATCCAGAACATAGACTTGCCTTTTCTTCTAATGTCATTTGTGAAATGATTTTCTTAATATCTCTTTTCATGATAGCCCTCCTAAAAAATAATTAAGCAAACGCTTTCTTAATGTCATTATAGTTATTATTCTTTAGATATTATGGTATATTTTTTAGAATATTGGTAAAAATTTTAGCTGATTATATTTATGGTTAAACCGTACTCTCTTTCGCTCTTATTTTAAAACCTTTGCTTAGGAGAGGATTTTAACTTGTACATATATAGGCTAATGCTTAAAGAATAGAGGTTAAAATAATGAATTGCTCCAAACTTGAAGATTTATATTATATTTGTAAGCTAGTCTTTGACATACATAAAACACCTATCTTTTTCATTGATAACAAAGGGGATTTGGCATTTGAAATCTCGCCCAATTTTCAGCATAACCCTTTGTATTCTTCAAAAGAGGCGTTATTTAATCAACTATTTAAGGGAAATCCACCCTATACTTTTCCGGTACTTGAAGAGACTGCCTTTCTTGAAAATTTTTTCTCAATTAACTTACGTTTAAACGATCAACTTTGCGGGAATATCATCGTTGGACCAGTCCTTTATTCCAGGTTATTAGAAACCTCAATTAAAGGAATCGTTAATGATCTTCAACTAAAAATAAACAAAGAGGAAATGATTCGCTATTATCAATCTCTCCCTGTTTTAAGCAATTTGCAATTTTTAAATATAAGCATGGTTCTTTATTACATGCTGTATCAACAAAAATTAGACATTGCTGATATTTTGCAAAAAAATATACTGTTAAAAAAGGATGATTTTGAGATTGAACAGCCCGCTATACATATATCGGAGCAACGTCAAAGTACATTAACTCATATCGATCCACTAGTTGAAAGGAAAATATTTGAGTGTATTAAGGAAGGAAAAAAGGATGATTTAATTAAAAATCTAAGAAAATTACCTGAATCAGGAGATCTTGGGGTGTTGTCAAAAACAAGTCACCTGCGAAGCCAGAAAAATTCTGCCATCGCAGCAATTACACTTGCGACAAGGTCGGCTATAGATGGTGGACTATTCCCTGAAATCGCATATACCCTCAGTGATTTATTAATTCAAAAACTCGAAGAAATAAAAAAAAGTGAAGCCATTTCCCCATTTTTAGAGAATGCTTTACTTGAGTTCTCAGAACGAGTTAAAAACGGGAAAATGCAAAAACATTCAAAGCCTATAAACATATGCCAAAATTATATATTTACTCATCTTTACGAAGATATTACACTATCCCATCTAGCAGAAATAGTCGTATTAAATCCTAGTTATCTATCTTCCCTTTTCAAGAAAGAAGTTGGAATTTCATTAGGCGAATATATTCAGCGTGCTAAGATAGATGAGTCAAAAAGCTTAATGACCTATACAAAACATTCTATATCAGAAATCTCCACACTATTAAATTTCCATGACCAAAGTCATTTTACAAAGGTCTTTAAAAAACATACTGGTATTTCACCTAAACAATTTAAAAATGGACACAGTTATTAGTTTAGAAAATTTTATCATACTTCCAATAATTATTGTCCTTCGTTCTACCAATAGATTTATTTTGTTGCTTTACATTATTAATACATATCCTTTATAAAGCGAAAAAACATTAATTTTTAGTACATAAATTGAAATAGACTAATCCCAAACATAATTTACATTCTTCATAACTTCTGATCATAATCCAAATTTGGAAGAATAGAGGCTTTTTTATATACAAATAATAAGCCTCAAGGAGTTGTTGACATGCATTTCATATTAAATATGTTAGGGATTTTTGTTGTAATATTAATCGTTTTTCTATGTTCGCCTAATAAAAAACAAATAAAATGGAGACCAATCGTTATTCTAATAATATTGGAGCTTTTTATTACGTGGTTTATGTTAGGCACGAAATTAGGCAGTATTATAATTAATAAAATTGCGTCATTTTTCAGTTGGCTACTTTCATGTGCGAATGAAGGTATTCGATTTGCATTTCCTTCAGCTATGGAAAATCAAACAGTTGATTTCTTCTTTAGCGCATTACTTCCTATCATTTTTGTTATCACTTTTTTTGATATTCTTTCGTATTTTGGAGTCTTAACTTGGATTATTGATAAAGTAGGTGCAATCATTTCAAAGATTTCTCGTTTACCAAAGTTAGAAAGCTTCTTTTCCATTCAAATGATGTTTTTAGGAAATACGGAAGCACTTGCAGTTGTTCGTGATCAATTATCTGTTTTAAAAGAAAATCGTTTGTTGACTTTTGGAATTATGAGTATGAGTAGCGTCAGCGGATCCATTCTTGGTGCTTATCTATCAATGGTTCCAGCAACATATATTTTCAGCGCTATTCCTTTAAACTGTATTAACGCATTAATTTTAGCCAATGTTTTAAATCCTATTGAAGTTACTAAAGAAGAAGATGTTATTTATAAACCTTCAAAAAATGAAAAAAAAGATTTCTTTTCTACTATTTCTAACAGTATGTTAGTCGGAATGAATATGGTTATCGTTATTTTAGCTATGGTAATTGGATATGTAGCTTTAACAGCATGTTTAAATGGTATTTTAAGCTTTTTTGTAGCAGGTTTAACAATTCAAAAAATCTTCTCGATTATCTTTAGTCCCTTCGCTTTTTTACTTGGTTTATCAGGCAAAGATGCTATGTATGTAGCAGAATTAATGGGGATAAAAATAACAACGAATGAATTTGTTGCAATGATGGATTTAAAATCAAACCTAAATTCTTTACAGCCGCATACGATTGCGGTTGCAACTACATTTCTAGCTTCTTTTGCTAACTTTAGTACAGTAGGTATGATCTACGGAACTTACAATTCATTATTTGGCGGAGAAAAATCATCGATAATCGGTAAAAATGTTTGGAAGCTTCTTGTTAGCGGAATGGCTGTTTCCTTATTAAGTGCTATGCTTGTGGGGCTTTTTGTATGGTAAATGAATATTGATTTCGTTTTAATTACAAAAGACACCCGAATTAAATTGGGTGTCTTCATTAAATTATTTTGATTGTTCTTTTATAATTCTTATCTCCGAATCTGTCCACTTCCACGAATCACATATTTTGTGGAAGTCAATGCAGGTAGCCCCATTGGTCCCCTTACGTGTAGCTTTTGTGTACTGATGCCAATTTCTGCGCCGAATCCGAATTCAGATCCATCTGTAAAACGAGTCGATGCATTATGATAAATCGCTGCGGCATCAACGGATGTGAAAAACTTGCTGACATTTTCCTCGTTCTCTGTAATAATCGCTTCGGAATGCATGGATCCATACGTATTTATGTGATGAATCGCTTCTTCTACTGTAGAAACTACTTTAACTGCTAGCGTGAGAGATAAAAACTCTGTTTCCCAATCCTCTTCTAAAGCTAATGCAATAGAAGAATCAATTGCCAATGCTTTCTTATCACCACGTAGCTCCACGCCTCTTTCCTTCAAGGAAGAAAACAGCTCGCTACCAAATTGCTGCGCCCAATTCTCATGAAGTATAATCGTTTCAATTGCATTACATACAGATGGACGCTGCGTTTTTGCGTTTACAATAATATCAAATGCCATTTGTTTATCCGCTGTTTCATCAATAAAAACATGACAATTTCCCGCACCTGTTTCAAGTACTGGAACAGATGCTTCTCTCACTACAGTATCTATTAACTGCTTGCCGCCTCTTGGGATAAGAACATCCAAGTACTCATTCAATGTAAACAACTGCTTTGCACTATCGCGCGTTGTATCTTCTATGAGCTGTACACTTTCTGAAGGCAAGCTTGTTTGTTTGAGCGCCCGGTGAATAACGCTAACGATGGCTTTGTTAGAATGAATAGCAGAAGAACTACCACGTAGTATTACTGCGTTTCCTGTTTTTAAGCAAATTGTAGCCGCATCCACTGTCACATTCGGCCTTGCCTCGTAAATCATTCCGACAACACCAAGTGGTACGCGCATCTCCTGAATAGATAGTCCATTTGGTCGTTCCCATGCACTTACACATTCTCCAACAGGATCACGTAAATCAATTAACTGCTTAATGCCCTCTGTCATATCGATGATACGCTGTTCATTCAGCATAAGACGATCAAGAAGAGACTCAGAAAATCCTTTCGCCTTACCTTCTTCAATATCCCGTTTGTTTTCCTCTAAAATATAAGCTGTTTCTACTATTAGCTGATCAGCAATCGCAGCAAGTGCTTCGTTTTTTTGATTTGTAGATTTAAGCACAAGTTCTCTAGCAATTTCTTTCGCCTTTTTCCCCTTTGCCAACACTTCATTCATTTTTATTTCCTCCTTTTTTAAGGTTAATCAGTATAAAATTTGAGATCTTTTTAACGCTAGTAATGCACTATCCTACCTATTAGAATTAGAACGGTCCCTATTCTTAAAATGAAACCCAACGATCTCTATGGATGACTTCATAGCTATGCCTTTCGCCTCTTGCTTGAATATCTTGGCTTTGCATACCTTTTAGATCCTTTAGTTCCTGTGCACTATATGTGCATTGGCCTTTCCCTATTACGCGCCCTTGTTGCGTGATTACCTCCACAACTTCACCCACTTGGAAAAATCCTGACACACTAGTAACACCAGCAGGAAGAAGACTCTTTCCATGTTGAATGATGGCAATGGCTGCCCCCGCATCTACTTCAATTTGTCCGCTAACAAGCGAATGTAAGGCGATCCATTGCTTGTTCATCTTAATCACTTTTTGAGGAGCATTCCCGATATATGTTCCATCACCTTTTCCCTTCATAACATCTAAAAACTTCTCCTGTCCACATCCCGTTCCGATAAATACACTCACTCCAAGAGATAGTGCCGTCTTTGCAGCATCGATTTTTGATTTCATACCGCCAGTCCCAAGTTTTGAGCCAGCATCTCCTGCAAGAGAAGCAATTTCTTCCGTTACCTCAGGAAGGAAATGATATTTTTTCGCATCCGCATTTTTCTGAGGATTTTGGTCATATAAACCGTTCACATCTGTAAAAATCATGAGCATATCCGCCGAAACAAGTCCGCTTACTAAAGCTGACAGCATATCATTATCACCGAACGTCAGCTCTTCTAAAGAAATGGAATCATTTTCATTGATTATAGGAAGAGCGGAACGATTTAGTAGCTCTCCTAAAGTAGCGTAAGCGTTACTGTATTGTTCTTTTCTAGAAAAGTCACTTCTCGTTAGTAAAAGTTGTGCAGTAACGATACCATATTTACGGAATTCCTCCGTGTACGCCTGCATTAATAAACTTTGCCCGACAGCGGCAGCAGCCTGTTTCCCTTTAATTGTCACAGGTCTGCTAGGATACCCTAGAGCAGAAAAACCTGCAGCGACTGCCCCAGATGTAATCAACAAAACTTCATGCCCTTCCTCTTTCAATCGTGCCAATGCGGCAACGTGATCTGAAAGTTGTTCTTTACAGATGCCTCCATGACTCGCTGCCAAGGAACTACTCCCAATCTTTACAACAATTCGTTGTTTTTTCACTTTTTATCCCCCAAGTCTAAAATCAAAGTTTTTATAAAGTGAAACTTTAATCAGTGGGGGTTTTGTTCATCCCCCCACTGATTATTAGTTGAACCAATCGGGCATTTATGGGCAGTTGATCTCCCACCTACCTTCTTTGCTCCACCTGAATTTTGAGGTGGGAGTTTTACTGCCCGTTAATGCGGGATAAATTACACTTTTATTTATACAGTTTGCAGCTATGTCTATCCTCATCAATGCTGCACCTATAGTATTAAAGGGCAAAATAAAAATGACCGCTTCGCCCTTAATAAAATAAAAAGGACGAAACGATCATTGTTCCGCGGTACCACCTTAATTGATATACATAGATATCCACTTGGCGCCTATAACGCAGGCGTACGCCTAAACTTTCATTTAAGACTCAGGGATAGGTTCGATACATTCTATACGAGGAATCTTTCAGCCGGTGAATTCCACTCTCTTTCGCAAGAAGACATATGTACTATTTCCCTTCAACGATTTTTAATTTAATTTTTTATATTATGCTATATATTTCGTTTTTGTGTCAAGAGATATTTTGCAAAATGAATATGACGACAAGTTTCTTGTATGAGATTATGGACATACTGGATGATAGTGAAAATTGATATAACTATACTCATATTCATAAACATAAAATCTTTTTAAAAAATCTCTCCTGCCATTCATGCGATTAATAACATATATTGTTCTCCATACCAAGGTATATAAAGTGAAACTTTAATCAGTGGGGGGTGTTCATCCCCCACTGATTATTAGCCTTCACCAATCGGGCGTTTACAGTCAGCCCGACTCCCACCTAACTTCTTTGCTCCACCTGAATTTTGAGGTGGGAGTTTTACTGTCCACAAATAGCGGGATAACATAAAACCTTTAAATATAATGCGTGTACTTACTTAATATCGAATATAATTTTTTTATATTTTGTATTGCAAAAAGGCACACACTCTCTTAAAATGTTTCTTTGTATTGCATGGAGATATCATTGTTATTTTAGAATAATAATGATATCAGATTGATATAATTTATGATAAAAGGAGCCAGATTGAGTTATTATGGACAAACAAATTGGATTCATCGGATGCGGAAATATGGGAATGGCTATGATTGGCGGGATGATAAACAAAAATATAGTGTCTTCAAATGAAATCATTTGTTCAGATTTAAACACTACTAATTTAAAACATGTTAGTGAAAAATATGGACTAACTACAACTACTGACAACAATGAAGTAGCTAAAAATGCTGATATTTTAATTTTATCAATTAAACCAGACCTATACGCATCAATAATTAACGAAATAAAAGAAGTGATCAAAAACGATGTTATCGTCGTAACGATCGCTGCAGGAAAAAGCATTAAAAGTACTGAGGATGCTTTTCATAAAAAGTTAAGGGTTGTACGAGTAATGCCTAATACACCTGCTCTTGTTGGAGAAGGAATGTCTGCGTTATGTCCTAATGAAATGGTTACAGAAAAAGATTTAGAAGATATACTAAACATTTTCAATAGTTTTGGTCAAACAGAGATCGTAAGCGAAAAATTAATGGATGTTGTAACATCTGTAAGTGGTTCTTCGCCAGCATACGTATATATGATTATAGAAGCGATGGCAGATGCTGCTGTACTAGATGGTATGCCAAGAAATCAAGCATATAAATTCGCAGCTCAAGCTGTGTTAGGCTCTGCAAAAATGGTACTAGAAACCGGAATGCATCCAGGTGCATTGAAAGATATGGTTTGTTCCCCAGGCGGAACGACAATAGAAGCTGTAGCAACATTAGAGGAAAAAGGCTTACGAACAGCCATCATTTCAGCTATGCAGCGTTGTACACAAAAGTCTGTTGAACTATCTAGGCAAACTAAAAAGTAATAAATAAGTGTAAAGAAACCTACTTTAAATACATTCACATATCTTTAAACAGTTTTAGACTATATGCACATTTCATTTACATACTCCTCCTTTTTCACCAGTAACTGAACGGACAAATTCAAGGATAATTGAGTTTGTCCGTTTTGTATTTTGTTATTCTAAAATAATTCACCTGTTCTTATTATCATTTATTTCATAGCGTAATACACTTTTATTTATTAAGGTAACATCATTTTCATATGTATTTGCTGCAGACACGTTTCTTGTAAGACATGATGCACACCAGATGAAATATACTCAGAGACTAAGCATAAATCTATTGAAAAAAGTAATATCAATCGTCTCAAATTGTTAACATAATATTTTTATTGTATCCTTATATTAATACCTACTATTTCCTAATCCTCCGCAATAACAATTTAAATCATTTAAATTTTCTCCATATCGTGCATCTACTAGTTAAACAAAAACTCCCCTTAAATCGAAAATGATTAAGGGGAGTCAGTTATATGTGGTGAAGTTATAGTTCTGATTTTACTGGAATAGAAACATTGTTTTTCACTAATTTTTTGACGTCTTTAAAGCTAACAAAATTGTTACTTTTCTCATCCCATAGACGGAAACGAATTGAACGCAAACTTGTAGCAAGAGTAATCGTTGGTACATTTTTTAAAGGAAGCGTATTATTGTGTGCCTCTTCTAGTTTATAGTTAGGTACTCTTGGACTTAAATGGTGAACATGATGAAATCCAATATTACCAGTTAGAAATTGCAGGATTTTGGGAAGTTTATAAAACGAACTCCCTTCCACTGCCGCTTTCACATATTCCCAATCTTTATCTTCTTCAAAATAAGAATCCTCGAATGTGTGCTGTACGTAAAACAGCCAAATACCTATTGAACCTGCTATTAAGAATATGGAACCATGTACTAAAAGAAACGATTGCCATCCAATTGCCCAGCAAAGTAATCCTACTAAAGCAACAATTAAAACATTCGTCAAATAGGTGTTCATGCGTTCCTTCTTTCTAGCACCTTTTCGGTTAAATCTATTTTTAAGTAGGAAAACATAAATCGGACCTAATACAAACATAACGAATGGATTGCGATATAAACGATATGCTAAACGGAGTCTAAATGGCGCTGCCAAATATTCATTCACTGTAAGGGTCCAAATATCTCCTGTACCTCGCTTATCCAAATTACCACTTGTAGCGTGATGCACGGAATGCTCATGCCCCCATTGATCAAATGGGAATAAAGTTAAAACACCCATACATGTCCCTACTATTCTATTTACACGGCGACTTTTAAAAAAAGAATGATGGGTACAATCATGAAAAATAATGAAAACCCGTGTCATAAATCCAGCGGCTAACAGAGATGGAACTAATGCTAACCAATAAGAAACGGACAGGCTTTTATAAGCAAGGTACCATAAGATAATAAATGGCACTACCGTATTGATGATTTGCCAAACACTTTTTTTTGCCGTTGATTTTTCAAAAGGAGCAACTTGTTTTTTTAAATTTTTAGTATTTTGTAATGTCATTTTTTCTAATTCCTTTCCTTTATGTTGCTAATTCGTATTATAACACATTATTAGTAGTAGGTGTTATACGTAGGTATAATAAATATTTTATACTATAAAAATCTCTTTTTTCTTACTCATTCCTTACAAATTACTTACGTCCAAAATAGCTTCTATTATAGGATAGCAGGAGCATTTGTGCCGGAAATTTCGAAGTTTTTCCCAATAAATATATTAATTAAAAAGAAACACAGAGTTTTTTTCACTTCTGTACTGCCCCGTTTCCACAATAAGAAATGAGCTGTCCTGCTTTTTTCGTCTCAGCTTTTACCTCGTTATCGTTCATTATGCTTCCTGTACCTAGTACAATCGTTCCCACTAATGCTAGCCTCATTATCTTTTTACGAATATTCATCATTGTTGCTCCTCCATAAGCTGTTTTCGACATCCTCAATGTAAACAAGGATTTGATTTTCCATAACATTTACGCAACCTTATATTTATTCTTTTTTATTATTAATTCCCCATTGTCAGGAAACTAACAATAACCAGTTTTCTAAAACGATAAAAAACGAATAACATGCACAATGAATGTAATATTCACTTGTTGCAACTGATTTTACCGGAACCGGATCTATTTCATGAAACAAATCAAATTACATTTAAAATAAAAAACTAGTCTATTTTGAAAACCTCCCTCACTTTTATTTAACTGTTATTCTATATAAAATATAAAAATTCAACGTCCGTTTATTTAATTTTAAATCTATGATATATTCAAAATATTAATCCCACAAAGTTAATAAAATGAAAACAAGGGAAATTTATGAAAAAATATATTTTATATTCATACTAAAATCACATAGTTTTTAGTATAGAAAGGAGATTCAAAATTTGAATAAGAATTTAACCAAAATTACATTAATAATCGGT
>NZ_JBHWYR010000063.1:0-29824 GCF_042728695.1 Bacillus sp. NPDC060175 | reverse complement strand
AAATCATAGAGTATTACGATTTTATGTAATGTAATAGGTTAAATATAAAGATCACTAATATGATATGAACCATAAGTTTGCCGAAACGGCAAGCTTATGGTTCTTTTTGTTTATGGCAAACTTATGCTTCCGGTGATTTTAATGTTTTTGAATTAAAGCTAAGGAGGATTTATTCAAACTTGGTACCAAAGATCACCTCTTATGAGCTCATAAAAGATTTACATGTACTTTTAATTGTGAGTTTTAAAAAAGTTAAACCGTTTATATTTGAACGTTTGATAATATAGTTTTTTCTTATTAAGCAAACAGGTCAGATTGTGGAGTAACATTATTAATTGTTTCGTTAAGATTGTAAAGAAGTGTACTTATGCCAACGTGGCAGTTTAGTTGAATGAAAAATGTTATAATATTATTAAAATTTAAGAAATGTAGGGTAAAAAATGAAGAGTATTAAAAGATTGATTCAATTCATCTTAGTAAGTACATCATTCCTAATTCTTAGTGGATGTTATTTCCCTAAAGATAAACTGAATCAACCCATACAAGAATATTTAAAAACAAACTATGGAATACAAGGTGAGTTTTCTGTTATTCAGACAGATAATAATTGGCTTAATGGGATTGACCATCAAACTTATGTAGAAATGAAAAAGCCATATCGTACTTATCCGTTCCTAATGATTGAAAGAGATACTTTGAAAATTTTAGAAAATGATAGTGACGATATCTATCTCGAACAATTCAAGGGTGCATATATTGAGCAACACCCAGAAGTAGTTCAAGTAATGAAACAGATCATTAAAAAATATGGGTTAGTGAAATATCCTGATAAAGTTGTCCTAGAAGGGCATAACTCTATTCGTATCTTTCCTTACGATAACATTGAGTTAGATATACATAATTCTCAAGAGCTACTTGATAATTTTAAAAAGACCCAAAAGATAGATACTACTAAACTTTTACCTACATTAATACCAAGGGACCCCCGAAGTGAAAGTCATGATGGCGAGTATGGCAGGTATGCAACGGAAATAGGTGTGGTGAATTTTCAATTAGAATTTGACATGAATAAAAATAAACATCCTATTCCAAACGCCAAAGATCTAATTGAAGACTTTCAAAAAAGTGGAGTATTAACAAAAGGAATATACAGTATCTATATGAGAGTAGATAATTCAAATCACTATGTGGGATCGGAAAATAATAGTGTAGTTTTGTTTGAAGTCGATGGAAATGGGGAATATACCATAATTGCTACTCCTAAATATGGTGATTTTTGGGACACTTACTTTTATGGTGATTACGCAGCTAAAAAAAATATAGAATAGAATTTTAGGTTGATTTGTTCAATCTTTTTTCAAAACACGTTCTTAATTTTTGCTCGTTTATCAAAATTATTAGTATCGATTTGACCAAACACTATCCCAAAGCTGTACTAATAAAACCCACAGCAAACTTACGGGTGAATAATCAACCCACGGCAAAGTTATGCTTCCATTTTCTTTGGACAATTAGTTGAATATCTTCTAAAACAAGTAATTTTCGGCAAGTTTATGCTTCCAACTGCGGCAAACATATGAGTAAAGTGACAGATTGGGAAGTAACAGCTAATTGGCAGGAAAGTTGAAGAAAGATGTCAAAGTAATAATACAGAAGATCTGAAATTACTTGGGGACTTATTAGGGGATTGGCAGCTTTCGATTTTTAACTAGAAGGTGCGATGATTCAATAAGAATCATCGCTTATTTTGTTTATATTGGTAATTGAGAATAAACTAAGGGAGTGATAGGAGAGATGGATTTATACTCACATAAACCTGAAGCTTACAAATGTCCATTTTGTCGGGTTGTATCAGGTAATGAAAAACCAAATAAGGGAACAAAACAAAGAGACATTATTTATCAGAATAAACATGTTACGGCGTTTATCGCGAGCAAATGGTGGCCTAATAACAAGGGACACGTTCTCGTTGTTCCTAATGAACACTTTGAGAATATATATGAGCTTCCAGCAGAAATGGCTGCTGAAATTCATAGTGCTGCTCAATTGACAGCGCTCGCGATGAAAAATACATATGGATGTGATGGAGTTTCTACTCGACAACATAATGAACCTGCTGGAAATCAAGATGTATGGCATTATCATCTTCACGTTTATCCGAGATATGAAAATGATAATCTCTACCTAACAAAAGGTTATTACACTGAACCAGATGAACGTCCTTTCTATGCAGAAAAGTTACGATTGTGGATACAAGAAAACGTTTAGTTTCCTTTTTAAAGTAAAGAACTTGTCTTTATTCAGCAAAGGGCGCGATTGTTCAATAAGCAGCACAAAAGAATCTTCAATCGAAGATCCTTTTTCAGTACCGATAATGAGACGTTATGTTAACTATTAGTGTATAGGATATACATACGAAAAAATTGAAGTTATGATAAAATTGAATTATTTGGTAATATTTCCGGAGGTGAAAATACCGTATGCAAAAGTTAACTAACAAAGAAATTGATTATATTTTAAAACAATTAATGATAAATGATTTGAAAGAATTGATATATGTTGGAGAAGGTGCATGGCATGAAGTTTATAGAATAAAAACATTTTCAAATCAAGATTTTGTTATAAGAATTAAAAAAAAGAAAGCATATAATCAGCTTCAAACTTACACCAGACAGCACCTTCTTACAGAATATGAATCATCCAAAACATATTATAACCAAGCCAACAAATGCATTTGGAGAATATGCCCCACCCAATTTAAATACTTTATTGATGAAGAAATAATATTTAATGTAGAAAGCTTTATGGGAAGTAGTCTATCGTTACATAGCTTAGACTATAACAAATCATTATATTTAGGACAGTTGTTGGGAAAATTTTATAAAGAGATGCACGATAAGGATCCTATGCTGAAGGGGTATGGAAATTTAATATGGAGCGAAAACAATATAGAAGGTAAGGAAGCATTAGATATTCAAGAGAGATGGGAGCAAGATAATGATTTTTATCTTAAAGCATTAGAAAAGCTAAGTAACTCAGAGTTAACATTCAATCGGAAACAGGTTGAATTAAAATTACAGAATATCATTTCTATCCGAAGAAAAAGGATACAAAAGATATCTTTAGTTAATCAAGATGTTACCCCTGAGAATATAGTATTCCACCAGGATAATGTTTCCGTTATTGATCCATATCCTAGATTAGATTTTGATGTAAAGTATACTGGTTACTTTTACTTTTGTTATAAACTTCTCCTTTCTTCTTATTCCAACGCTCCAAGATATATAGATAGGGGTTATGATAGCAGTGTAGACGTATTAAACGGCATAGCAGAGGGCTTTGTTAAAGCATATGCAGGCAATGACCACTCTCTATATAAAAGACTAATTGATGAATATCTGTTGTGGATCTTATTAGAAATTCATGAACATTATTTGCTGTTAAAACAAGAGGATTTAAGTTATAAGGTTGAACAGCAAATGGGAAATAAGGATATTTTAAAACAGAGAATGGAAATGTATTTAAAAGAACTGGAGAAATTGATTGCAAATAAGCGCTAGAACTTTATAGATTCTCAGAAACATTGACTTCCGACAACGAAAATTATGTAAATGAGCTGTCCATATGGGCGGCTTATTGTATTTTTTGCTTAGCGTGTTTTTTTCCGAAATGCTGGCGATACCCTTACAAGTTCAACAATCGGGCGCGATTGTTGAACATGAAGTAAAAGTGCGATACATATTGGTTATGTCTAATATGTATCGCACTTTATTTTTTATGACTTTTTACACTTTAGGTCTTGATAACATATGATTTCTTCTTTCAGTGAACGCCAAGACTCGATTTTAATAGATTTGGTAGTCTTATCTAGCAAGGTATATTCGTGTATAAAGTATGATTCTTCATTTTTCTTCATCTTAACACCTCCATCTCTCCTGAAAAAATTGTAGGTATATAAAATTTATACATTAAGTGCGGTTTTTTAACCTTTGTTCTCATTAGAGTTTTCATAGTATGTATAGTATCTTTTTAAGGATACGTTAGTTTTAAAACCGACTTGCTTCACAATATGTTCAGCTGTGCATTGCTGCTGGATCATCTTTAAAATAGAGGTGTTTCGGAAATGTTGTGCAGAAATTCCTTTCCGCAGATTAGCCCGTTTTACCTCTAAACGAATCATTTTTTGAACGGAGATTTCCATCAGGAATTTTGGTGCATCATCGCTATGATATCTAGGGCGTACTGGCTCGGGAATGGTTTTATAGTAATTGTATAGGTGTAATTTATCCTCTTCTTTTAACTGGATTGTACGATTAATCTTTGTGTCTTCAAGAATAGATAATGTATTGTTCTCAAAATGTACATGTTTCATTCGTAAAGCGACAAGCTCATGTAGAGATAATCCTTAGTCTAGGAGCAAGATTATAATAGAAAGATTTCGCTCTAAAATCATAGGACGGGTAGTTCGTTGTTTTTCTGTCAGTCCTTCTAATGATGCAGATACTTTCTTTAGACGTTCCTCTTCTTGTAGAGAAATAAAATCTTCAGTACGTAATGCCCGATTAGGTGGAGATATTTGTTTTTGGCAGAGGTTTTGATAATTATAAATCCAACTTTTCTATTTTTGGGACGTTTCATTTACAGAAGATAGATAATAACATAATTTTCTCAATAAGGAATTTTCTGCTTTAAATATAATTTTTTCGCAATTCATGGTATATCTGTATTAAGGGGACCTTTTCGGTTGATTAGGGAGAAAGATTATAAAAATGATATGGGAGGAACAAAAAATGTCATTGAAAAAGAAATTAGGTGTTGGAGTGGTTTCAGCCGCTCTTGGTTTATCTTTAATTGGTGGGGGAACATATGCATATTTTAGCGATCAAGTGGTGACAAATAATTCTTTTGCAGCAGGTACATTGGATTTAGCTATGCAACCAACTACTTCACTTAACTTAGAAAATTTAAAACCTGGGGACAAAATATTAAAGAAATTTAATTTGAAAAATAGTGGTACATTAGATATTAAAGATATCATGATGAAAATAGACTATACTGTAAATGATTTAAAACAAAATAACACTACAGAAGATTTCGGTAAACATATTAAAGTACAATTTCTTTGGGATTGGGATCCTGCAAAAAGCCCTGCATACGAGACAACCCTTGCAGAACTAAAATCACAAAGCCCAGAGATTGCCTCCAAAAAAGTATTTCATTCTAAGTGGACTGAAACAGGAGGATTAAAACCTGGGAAAATGGATTGGTTTTGGATTAAGTTTATATTTGAAGACAACGGAACAGATCAAAACGTTTTCCAAGGGGATAGTATTGCTCTAAAAATGGAATTCCAAGCCAATCAAACAGATGGACAAGAAAGATAAAGTATTTATATTCAGGATTAATTTATGTGCTGTTTTTAATTAAACTTCCTTAAAAAAATAGAGAGACTATTCAAACAGAAAGAAAACCATTTTGATTAGTCTTTTTGAAAATATATACAAGGCTTAATGTACGTGAAATACAAAATTTTAGTTAGTAAACGAGAAATAAATACTTCATTATTGTTTCTGCTCTAATACAATAAGAAGAGCAAAAAGAACTTGTAGAAATCACTACAAGTTCTTTTTCAGATAATGTATAAAAGGTGAATCAAACTATCTCATTACTCGTAACGGGGAAACCATCTTACATATGGCTTGACTTCATTATATAACAAATCTTAACATGTGAAACTATAATGTTTGAAAATTATGTGAATTAAGAAAGCGAGGGAGGTTGTCAGGGGTGTGTATTCCTGAAAATTTCAATTGTTCATTTTGCACAAAACACTTTTAAACAATATCTATATGATAATAGATTATGAAAAAATTAAATATAGGTAAATAGAGAAGAATGGTGCATTATTACTCATTAATCAGCATTATAATCGGAATATAATTTACTGTTTTTCGATGAATTTATAGTTGTAATGAAACATAATTTTCCAATCAATCTTAAACTAGAAAAGTGTACCTTTCGAAACACTTTTACAGATGGGTATATAGCTATAAGAAAAATACGCCTTCATAAGTACCATTTTAAAATTTTACAGATATCCCTATATCACAGACCTATTTATAGATTATTTAAATAATTAGACGGAATTTTCACTTAAATATTTATATAATGTTTAAGCGAAATTTTGGGTAGGCTTATCTAACATTGTATAGAAATATGAACAAGTACAATTTAAACGTATCTAAAGGGGATGACGGAGATGCTAAAAAAATTTGGTTTGGGAGCATATTCTACAGCAATCGTATTAAGTGTTAGTATGGGTTTTTCAGGGATTGTATCAGCGGATAGTTTATCTGTATCTGAACAAGTTACAAATGGAGATTTTGAAGATGGGCTAAATAATTGGGCGTTATCTAATCCTAATTCTTCTAATGAGAACATTGGTACTTCTGAAACGGGGAATCATTATTTGAAATTAACACATGAAGACAATGCTTATCAGCTTGTTACTGTAAAGCCAAACACAAAATATACATTATCATTTGATGTAGCAGGTATTATAGGATCTCCAGCAGAAGTAACAGTAGGCAATTTGGATTCAAATCAAAAAATAGTTCCATTAATAAAAAATCAGTATACAGGTTTTAATCCAGCCCATCATGAATTTAAGTTTGAAACTAGTAAAGGTGTATCAAATTTTGCAGTGAATTTTGCTTCCACAGGAAATGGTAGAGCTAAGTTTGATAATGTGCAATTAAAGGAAAAGTCTTATATTTTAAATGTTGATTTTGATCAAAATGCCAGTTTAGATCCTCTTAAACAATGGGGGTATATAAATTCCAGTATCGAAGAGCATGTAGGCATAAATAATTCTAAAGGAATTCATTTAACAGGATCAAATGGTGGGTTTGAAGGATATGCAACTTTTAAGCCTAATACTACATATACATTATCAGCAAATGGAAAAATAGTGTCCTCGGGACGAAAGGTTATTGTAGGGACAGAAATTAATGGGGTAGGTGAAAAAACATTGGAGTTCACTTCCTCACAATATGAACAAAAATCTGTTGAATTTACTACTGGAGATACAGAGGTTTCAGGAAAGGTCTACATTTATATTCCTTCCGGTGAAAGCTGTGATGCTTATTTTGACGATATTGTATTAGTAGAGAAATAATATTGATGATTTAAAATACAACTGTTGATTTAGAAAAAGAGGAATGTTTCATAAAAAAGTACTCCTAGATAAATCTAGGAGTACTTTTTGGGATGCAATTACTGAATTCAAGAGATGTTAAATTTCCAAATACATAATCTAAACGAGACTATTAAGCATCTTGAACATATTGATTCTTTAAGTTGATGGCGATGTGGGGTAGTACCACACCACCATCAACTTAAGAAAAGTAATCATCCCAAAACGAAAAAAAGAGCTGACTTCTCAAAGTAACTAACTGTGGAGAAAGAAAATTTAGCCATAAAAAAGTGCACCTCCGATTGTTAGACTGTGTCTAACGATCGGAGGTGCACTTCACTTTAAAGATTCGGCTTTTATATTAGAGATATTTTATTTCACATCCAATATATTAGAAAATTGTAGTGTCATCTTATTATAAAAAGCATCCGTACATATAACAGCGCTATTTGATGGATCAATATCAACAACAGTCATATAGCTAGAGAGTAAATAACCGTCTTCATAATATGTAATTAGTATTTCTTCTTCAGATAATAAGGAACATAACAGCATGTTCTCGTTCAGTTCTTTTTCTTCAGCGGTTAAGAGCGGCCGATTTACTTTGTTTTTCTCCTTGATGATTTCACGAATACCAGCAAACTGTTCAGGAATCGCTGCGAACGGAGACCATTTGACCATACCTCTTCCTTTTGGCATATTCGCGTTGTTCATGATCTATGTCCCCCTAACAATGTGTTTCTGTATCTTGCTGTAGCACTATTTGTATAAGAAACGCCTCTTAATATGCTGTTCTTGCCAAATTTAGTGCGTATTTCATCCATTACCTTAGTTAATTTTATTTCTTTTTCGCGTTGTATGATGTCATCGAAAAGAGAGATTTGTTCTTCGCCTTCATTGATTAAGTTGGTCAAAGAAACATTAATCGATCTTATGGGTTCACCCGTATATAACTCATGTAAAAAGTATGTACAAATTCGATAAATATCCATTGTTAAATTGGTAGGTCGGTTCAAAGTATGAGTTTTCCTGAAACCGCCAGCGTAATTTTTACTATAACCAATAGAAAATTGTATGGTTTGAGCAAGTTTATTATGTCTTCGCAGCCGATAGCAAACTTCTTCGATTTGTTCCAGAAGGATAATTGGAAATTCTTCTATTGTGTAATCACGCATGAGTATTTGGCTCTTACCAATTGAAGTTGTTGCTGGTATGTATTTTTCTGCAATGCGGCTAAAATCAATGCCGTTGCTATGTAGGTGTAATTCTTCACCAATAACTCCAAAACTTTGTTTTAAGTATTTGAGCGGGTATTTTGCTAAGTCTTCAAGTGAATGTATTCCTTTTCGATTTAATTTTGCTTCTGTTTTACTCGAAATTCCCCAAAACTTACTAAGTGGTCGTATCGGCCATAATTTTATGGGTACATCTTCGTACTTCCAATATGCGATGCAGTCTTTTATCTTCTTCGCTTCCACATCTAAAGCGATCTTACCCATTAAAGGATTAGGCCCAATCCCAATCGTGCATTCAATTCTTGTTTTCTTATATATTTCACGTTTGAATTTTAACGCGAATTCATATGGCTCATTCGCAAACAGATGGATACTATTTGTAATATCCATAAAGAATTCATCGATGCTGTATTGGTGAAAATCTTCAATAGGAACGTATTGTAGAGCTAATTTCGTTATGTAATTTGAGCATTTTATATAAGTTCCCATGATTGGGTTTACCACAAGAATGTCTTTACGCCGTGGTATTTCGTACAACCTTGCCATTTTCTTAACACCTAATGCCTTTAATGGTGGTGTTGCAGCCAAAACAATAGAGCCATTTCTGTTCACATCTCCTACTACAGCTAATTTGGTATGTAGTGGGTCTAATCCCATCTTGATGCAACTAACTGAAGCATAAAAGCTTCGAAGATCTACACATAAAACAATTCGATTCGGCAAAATTGAGTAGTCATACACCTTTACGCCTCCTTAATAACGAGAACATCCGTTCTTATTATACACGAATATACGTTCTCTTATGAAGGGGTTTTTGTAAAAAAATAAAAATATACTAGTGTGTATATCTCATCATTACAGTCAAAAGTGAAAATTACTGGATATATACAAATATTTAAAGTTGAACCAGATAGATGGTACACGTATTTGCATTGGAAAAATTGAAGTGGGACAAGACTCAGAAGAACCAGGGGAATACAAAGAACTAAAATAAGATAGGGATGCATGCAAAAAAAGAATCAGCTTAACAAATTGTGGCTGATTCTTACATCCAAAAATCTTCAAAGTCTACACGGTAGCCTTTTCTTTTCAAAGATCTAATTATCTTTTGGCCATTACCTAATGATGGCCTATTCCCATTAGATCGTGAAATGCGACTAATTGTATTCTGGTTTACTCCGCTCCATTCTTTTAACTCCGTTTGAGTAATTTCATTCTTCTTAAGAAATTTTCCGAACTTTGATAAAGGTTTTCCTAATCCGAACACCTTTTACACTCCCATTCTTTTATACTTGTTTAATATTATTTTTGCCAAAGCTCATTTTTTTTAAACAAAAGTGTTAATAATGTACAAGCTATCCACAATATGATGTATCAAGGTCGCTATCAAAGTAGCTACCATACCAGCTAGCCTTTGTACTATCAAAGTACCAATCAAAGTACCAATCAAAGTAATGTTATCAAGGTAATAGGAGTAGAAACCCTATATTTCATCTAGTAATTTCATTCTGTTTATAGAGGAGGGCATTTTCATGCGTGCTAGGAAAGAAACAATTCTTTTTCGAAAGTTTATGGATCGGTCATACAAAGATAAAGAAAAGAAAATTCGTAAATACAATTCATTAAGTCCTTTCGCATTCCTTCATATGTCGGATCAGGTATTACATACTTACATTGCATTAGGAGTTATGGGAACGATTTTAATCGGAGCAGTCATGTTAGAAAAATACTTGGTGCGGCATGACTATATATCAGCAGCTAAATTTGTAAGCGAAGGTATTTATCACGGAACGCGAATTGGTGGAGTTTGCTTGATTGGATATGTATTTGTTCGTATCGTAATCATGTTTTAAGGAGGGAAGGGAGTAATGGGGATTATAAAGGAGTGGCTTCGTACGCAAAGGTTAAGGAATCAGCTTATGGAGGTGTTCGGAAAAGCAGGTTTATATACGGAACATCAAACGCGTGGGGGAAAAGTGCCTATTTATCCAAAGATACATAATGTTTCCTCTTCGAAAGAAAGCGTGAGATATGTATTTACCATCCCAAACGGATTAGATCCACAGAAAATCGAAAAGAAGTGGTTCTGTTTTCAGCAAATATTAGGACGGAATCTTACGATTGAAGGGGATATGAAAAAGTTTGTACTACATGCATTCCATTCAGCTGCTGGACTAAAACCTTACAAGTACTGTTATAAAGAATGGCAGCACTTATTAAAAGGGTACCGTCTTCCTGTTGTGGTTGGCCGGGATCAATTTGGAAAAATGATTACGTACGATATGGTTGATTCCAATACACCACACTTATTAATAGCAGGAGAAACGGGAAGCGGGAAAAGTAGTATGGTACGTGTTGTATTATCCACACTTATTCAATATATGTCTCCTGAAAAGTTGCATTTGTACCTTGGTGACTTAAAAAACTCTGAATTTCATTTTTTGCGTAGGGTGAAGCATGTGAAAGAAGTTTGTATGGAAGAAATTGAAATGAAAATAATGCTTCAAAAGTTATGGAAGGAAATCAGAGAACGACGAAAACTTATGGAAGAATATGAAGTTGATCATATTGATGCGTACAACAAATTAAATCCTGATCATCCAAAAGCATATATTCTACTTGCTATCGATGAAGTGGCCATGCTAAAAGATGAAAAAGAGTGTATGACTACAATTGAAAAGATTTCAGCAGTCGGCCGATCACTTGGGGTGTTTCTTATGCTTAGTATGCAGCGGCCAGATGCGAAAGTGTTAGATGGTAAGTTAAAGCTCAATATGACCGTAAGAATCGGCTTTAAATGTGATAGTGCAATTAATAGTAATATCATGGGTACTCCTGGTTCAGAGCATTTAGAGCTATCAGGCCAAATGATTTTAAAACGAAATGGATTAAAGAAAGTGCAAGCTCCTTATTTGGAATTAAGTAAGGCGAAACAAATTGTTGAACCATATCGCATGTCTAAAGAGGAGAAAATACTCCAGAATTCATCGCAAGAAGAAATTCCGTTATTTGGGGTGTTAGATGATGAAGAGTAGAGATAAAGGAATTTTGAATGATTTGAAGCGATTTAGATGCATGTCCCGTGACGATATTATTGACTTGCATTTTCAAGGCTTAAAGAATGCGGTAACTTGTTGTAATACGGTTATGAAACGATTAAGAAGAGACGGCTATGTTGATGCTAACGTATTACAGCACCCATACATTTATTTTCCGCAGCCAAGTTCTATCAGAAAGACAAGTCAAAAAATTCCTCATTTCCTTGGTATTGTGGACGTATACAAACAACTCGTTCATTATGAAAATCCTAAACTATTTGAAGTTGAACCAAAGTATGGGAAAGTATATATGGAGCCGGATGCTTTTACAATATGGCGTAGATCGCCATTCTTTATTGAAGTTCAAAAGTCAGTGTACAGTAAAAAAATAATGCAAGATAAGATAAACAGATACGAGTTATACTTCCATAGCCAAGAATGGCACAATGAATCCTGGCAACCGAAAGGTTCTAAATTCTTTCCTTCAATCCTTATCATTACTGACAAACATTACGACGTTCAATCTCCTCATTTACGTATATTTCAGGCGAATTCTATAAAAAGTTTTATGAATAATTTAGCGGTGAAATCATAAAGAAAGCCTGCATAGTGCAGAGCTTTTTTCTTTTCAATAATATATTAAGTCATGTGTGATGATGATTGTTAGAATGCAGTAAATGAGCAAAGTAAATTTAAAGTAAGTTATGACATAGTAAAACTTCTTCTAGAATGATATCTCCATAATTAATAACTTGTATGATAACCTCTCGATTATCACTATATCCATTCATATCTACAACTTGTCCCACATATTCGTTTGTACCAATATCTTTTTAAAGTACTTTAAAAAATGCACTTTATATTTTCTTTATCTTATCTTTATCTTATCTTTAAATTTCTATATTAAACTTTAAACCTAAAAGAAATAAATTTGAGTCTGAAAGGGGCAGAGAAATAGATGATTATTATATATTTTGTAAATAACCAACCGCCATTGAAAAATTGAATTTCTTATACGAGGAGAAATATATGAAGGATATGAGTAAAAAACAAATTATTAAAGTATTCCTTATTAGTATTTTAGGTTTAGGAACAATGCTTGGAATACTATATATTAATCATAAAACTAATATTCAACAAAATAAAGCGCTCGCTACCGAAAAACGTGTATTGCAATATGAGCCTACTTTGAAAAAAGAATTAGAAAAATATAATTTAGGAGGGAAAACAGCAGTTTTATTAGGAATTATGTACCAAGAGAGTAGAGGTGAGGGAAACGACCCTATGCAGTCATCTGAATCACTTGGATTAAAGCCAAATGAAATTCAAGAGACAAGCTTGAGCATTGAACAAGGGGTAAAACACTTTGCTAAAATGTACAAATATGGAACGGAAAAAGATGTTAGCATGGATGCAATTATTCAAAGCTATAATATGGGACCAGGGTATATTGATTTTATTGCCAGTCAAGAAGTTAAACAACACTCGGAAGATTCGGCTAAAAAGTTTTCTAAGATGAAAGTTGATCAAAATCCAGCGATGTACACTTGTGGTGGAAATAAAAATAATTTTAGGTATCCATATTGTTATGGTGATTTCACATATGCCACAAAGGTGAATGAAAAAACAAAACTTATTGAAGAACTTCTTCGAAATGTACATAACTCTTCTAAATAAGCTGCAGAATGAAATATAATGATACCGTCAGTTAGCAACAATAAAATATTAGAATATAACTTATATTTTAAGTAACTCTTTTTATTAATGTGACGGTATCCTATATAAAAAATCTCGATCTTATTTCTATAGGATGAAGTAAGATCGAGATTTTTTTATTGTTTACTTGATGGATAATGGAATGGTAACCAAAAATTGTACGCCTTGTTTGGTATTATTCATAGAATACGTGATAGAAAGGGATTCGAAAATTTGTTTTACAATATATAATCCTAAGCCACTCCCTCCAGTATTTCGATTTCTTGACTTTTCGATTCGATAAAAGGGTTCGAATATATGTTGTATATTCTCTTCTTTAATTTCGACACCTGTATTAAGGACTTGCATTTCGATATAGTTTGGCTTAGATTTTTGGCTTAACTTTATATAGACCTTTTCGTTAAGTGGTGAATACATAATCGCATTATGAATGATGTTTTTACAAGCTTTTTCTAAAAGAACACAATCCGTATAAACAAAAATGTCAGAATCGACTTCTTTTATTATTTGAATGTCTTTTTGAGAAGCAAAAAATTCGAGGTCTTTTGTGATTGTACCTATTAACTTCGAAAGATTTACTTCTTCTACTTGTGGTTTAAAGGTATGTTGTTCTAGTTTTGATGTGCTTAAAATTTCGCGAACCAGTTGTTCCATACTTCCAATTATTTGATGATTTTTCTTTAAATATTGGTCACGATTTTGATAAGGGCCGATATTATATATCATCCCCTCTAAGTAACCTTTCATAACAGTAAGAGGAGTTTTTAATTCATGTGCTACAATAGCAAAGAATTCCCTTCGCTTTGCTTCTATTTCTCTTTCTTTTTCAATATCACTTTTCAATTGATGATTCGCTTTTTGTAAATCAAAAATTGCCTGTTGTAAATTTATGGACATATCATTCAAGCTATTGGACAATTCCCCTAATTCATCCATAGAACGAACCTCAATTTTTTCGGAGAAATCCAAGTTTGCCATCTTTTGTGCACCTTCATTAATATAAATAAGTGGTTTAGTAATAAATCTTGAATAGAGATAAGCACTTCCTAAACCAATAACCAGTACAATGATACTAATATAGGGTAGAAAACGTACCAAGACCTGTGAAGCTTCATCGATCGGTTGAAATGTTGCGAACACCACAAGCGTTAAGTTAACATCTTGGAATTGTATTGGCTTGGTAGCCTCATATGAATTATGAGATTGAGCCAAACCCTTTATTGGTACTGTTGTAACAAAACCTTTTGCTGGAGTACCTCCCTGAACAGTACTCCCCTGAACAGTACTCCCCTGAACAGTACTCCCCTGAACAGTACTCCCCTGAACAGTACCCCCTTGAATAGTACTTTGAAGAAAAGTAAAAGAAGGAGTATAAATAATTGTTCCCTCATTATCTTGAAGGTAGATCACTGCATTATTTTTTTGTGCGTATTCATCAACAAGTGGTGTTGCATTTTGAAGCGTAAGATCTTTAGATTTATCAATTATTTCTTCGATTCCCGTTTGAAGCTGATCTGTTTTGTATTTCTCATAAAATTTAGGGAGAAAGAAGTATAAAGTTACATAAATTAAGGTTGCAAAGGCTAACAAAATGAGGGATGTAGTCATAAAGAGTTTATAGGTAATTCTCTTCATCTTCATGATTTTTACAATCCTATTCATCGATTTTATAACCAATGCCCTTTACTGTTTTAATATAGGGTATATCTAATTTTTTTCGTATGTTTTTCATATGCGTATCAATCATTCGTGTGTCTCCGGCATACTCATATCCCCAAATTTTTTCTACGATATTTTCTCTTGTGAGTACCTTTTTTTCATTTTGAAGTAGTAGTTGCAAAATTTCAAATTCTTTTGTCGTTAGGGGAACTTCAACTTTATTTACATATACTTTATATGCATCGCCATCGACATGTAGTTCTCTAAATACAAAATGATTATCCGTACTTTGATTATTACTTCTTCTCAGTACTGCCTCGACTCGTCTCATCAAAACATGAAAAGAAAAAGGTTTCGTAATATAATCATCGATTCCAAGATCAAATCCTTTCATTTGATCTTGTTCTTCTTCTAGCGCAGTTAGCATAATAATTGGTATATTTGACTGACTTCGAATCATTTTGGCAACTTCAAAGCCATTCAGGTTTGGCATCATCACATCTAGAAGAATTAAATCGAAGGACTGCTTATTAAATTGTTTCATGCCCTCTAATCCATCTGATGCAACTATAACTTTATACTGTTGTGTCATTAAAAATTGTTTGATTAATTCTTGTATTTCTTGATCATCTTCTACCACCAGAATATGATAGTTCATCGTTATATCACCTCTTGTATTCATTATAATCCTCCAATCTGGAGCTGATGTGGAGACGAATTAGAATACATAGAAACACTATAAAAACTTCACAGGAAAACTACATGTATTTCAAATCAGCTCCAGATGCATGAGATAGGTTATATACATAACAAGACAGAGGGAGGTAATCAAGGTGTCACTGGAAGCAAACATCATTCTTTCTTTATTAGATGTACAACTGTGGATGGCCCCTCATTCGAATAATGGTCGCATAAAAGAGAAAAAACAAAAATTGAAATTAGCACCGTACTTAAATAAATATACAAGTGTAAATAAAAGAAAGCTATATAAGTCTAGTGAACAAAAATAGAGAGGATCAAATTGATTCTTTTTTTTTGCATTTAATAGCTAGGTACTGAAAATCTTTACTATAACTCTAGATTAACTCCATATAGAATACAGATTAGGTTTGTATGCTACATGTATCAAATAGAAAGGAATGATACATGATGTTGACGACATACACAATCTATCAATTTTTATCCCTTCCTTCTTATTTACAGACAAAACTATTACCATCCATTCTCACGAGAACTTTCGGCTCTAAGTTTATAACAAAAGAGTAAAGAATCTAATTGAGGTTATGATTCCTTCTTGCTGCTTTGTGCCAATACCCGTATAACATGCTATGTACATTGAATAATTGATTTGATGAGAGCCGAATAGGCTCTTTTTTTTAGAGACCAGCTCGAGGTGGGGTTGAATATCGTCATACATGTATTTATAGAAAAATTCAAATATAATGTTACCCCTACGAAAAAACAGTTGATTTATATCTGAACCATGCCTAAAGGTGAAATTTTTTTTTGAAATGGTGATTCCTAAATATCACATTCATACATCGTAATTCAAATATGAACATAAAAATATTCAATTGAAATTAAAGGAGAAAGGGATGTTCACAATGGGACATTATGATACAAATCAAACAGAAAACAATAGGAATAAAGCCTATAAAAAAACAGGGTATTTTTTCACAGGAATAATTGGTGCAATGATTGGTGTAATTACCATTGGATTGACCATCCCTTATATAAATGAAATCAAAGGAAATGCAGACCAATCTCCTAAACATAACGAAGTAAATCAGGTTAAGCCGACCTCTTACAAACCAGAAGATGTGAGCAACCTTCAAAATATGATTGAATCTGCAAAAGAAGTTGTCGTAGGTGTCATTAACTATAAACAAAATGCAGATGCATTTAATACGCAAGATCAATCAGAAGAAGCAGGTTCGGGATCAGGGGTCATATATAAAAAAAACGGTAATAAGGCTTTCATTGTTACAAATAATCATGTGATAGACGGTGCGAATAATGTAGAAGTGAAATTGAATAATGGTAAAAAGGTTCCCGCTAAAGTAGTAGGGACAGATCCATTATTAGATTTAGCGGTATTAGAAATTGACGGGACAGATGTAAAAAGAGTGGCGACACTTGGAGACTCAGAAAAAATTCGTACAGGGGAAACGGTAATAGCCATTGGGAATCCATTGGGGCTAGAAGGTACTGTAACAAAGGGGATTATTAGTAGCAAGGAACGAGAAATACCTGTTAGTACACTTGGAAATCAACAAGTGGATTGGCAAGCACAGGTAATTCAAACAGATGCAGCTATTAATCCTGGGAATAGTGGAGGAGCTTTATTTAATGAACAGGGTGAAGTCATTGGAATTAATTCGAGTAAAATTGCACAACAAGCTGTTGAAGGAATTGGATTTGCAATCCCGATTCATATAGCCAAAACAATCCTAGGGTCTCTTGAAAAAGAGGGAACAGTTAAACGTCCAATGATGGGTGTACAGTTATTAGATGTAGAGAAAATGACAGATTCTGCACGTAATCAATTAAAATTACCAAAAGAGATATCAAATGGTGCCGTGTTGGGGAATATCTCAAATCAATCACCAGCAGAAAAGGGCGGCTTACAACAGTATGATGTTGTGATTGCATTGGATGAACAAAAAATAGAAAATGTCGTTCAATTCCGTAAATATTTATATGAAAAGAAAAAATTGGGAGATACAATTAAAGTAACCGTTTATCGAAATGGTGAAAAACTAACAAAAACCGTGAAATTAATGGAACAAACACGTACCGCTTAACAGCCACCTTTCGGTGGTTTTTTCTATTTTACTAGTTTTATATGTACGATCATTCCATTCGTCCTCACGCCACATTAATGGACTGGCTCTCTACCAATATTCAAAATCGATTGCGTATTCTAATTTGTGTTCCAGTTTTTCTTGCTAAGGTCAATGAATAAGTACACATAAACTCCATATATCTCTAGATAAACTACTGAGTAACTCCATACAAACTCTAGATAGCGTATATAGAATAACAGCTATCAAGGAGGTTAGGAAAAATGAATTTTATAAAACGCGCAATTCTCAGTATGAAAAAAAGAATAGGAACATCATTAATTTTGATGGCAGTCTTCCTGATTGTTACAAATTTAGTGCTGGCAGGATTCACAATCCAAAATGCATCAAAAAAAGCTGCTGATGCAGCAAGAAAAAAACTAGGTGCAGATGTTACTTTAGGTCTTGATTTTGACAAATTAGGTCAACAAGCTAGGGAAACTGGCGAGATGCCTAAGCCGCCGAAGCTCAACACAAAAGAAGCAGACCAATTAGCGAAGTCCAAGCATGTAAAAGACTATAATTATATAACCAATAATTTCGGAATTGCGGATGGGTTTAAATTAGTAGGAGCTTCAGAAGGAGAAGGAAAAGGAAAAGGTAACGTTGCAATGGTGGGAGGATCAGGTTCAGGTTCAGAAATAGATATGAATTCTTCTCTTATGATAGAAGGAGTTCGCAAGACTTTATTACAAGAAAGTTTTAAAAATGGAAAAAGTAAAATCGTTGATGGAAAACCAATTACAGAACAGATGCAAGATCAGAATGTAGCTTTAATGGAAAAACGATTAGCGGAACAAAACAATTTGAAAGTAGGAGATAAAGTTAAAGTTCAATCAGGGGATAAGAAGGAAACTCTTGAAGTTGAAATTATCGGTATTTACGAAACGAATGAGCAACCAATGGGTCAAAATCCCCCTCCTATGATGAATCCAGCTAATAAACTATATATGCCTTACTCTACTTTGAAAAAATTAGAAACAGATGAAGGTATGAGTAGTAGTATTCAAGTTGTGTACTTATTGAAGGATCCACAAGACATTGATGCATTTAAAAAAGAAGCAAAAAAATCTGATATTGATTTTAATTATTTTAAGTTAGATGCACAAGATTCATTGTACAAACAAATGATTGGTCCTATCGAAAATATCGCTTCTACGTCTCAAATGATTATCTATATGGTATCTATTGCAGGTGCGATTATCTTAGGATTAATCATTATGTTATCGATTAAAGCACGTCGTAAGGAAATGGGGATTTTATTGTCCATTGGAGAGAAAAAATGGAAACTGATGGCGCAGTTCGTAGTAGAAGTAGTATGTATTGCTATTTTAGCGTTAGGATTATCACTAACAACAGGGGCTAAAGTTTCTCAATTCGTAGGGGATAACTTACTTTCGGGTGAAATTGCTACAGCAAGCGAAGAAAAAGACAATTCACAAAATGGTAGTGTAATGATGGTTGGAGCTGGTGGTACTCCACAAAACCAAAACGAAGAGCCAATTGATAAGATTGATGTAAGTGTAACGGGAGAGGATGTAGGAAAAATGGGGGGAATTGGACTAGCTATTGCTATATTAGCAACGCTTCTTCCAGCATTATCTATTCTACGCTTAAATCCAAAACAAATTCTATTAAAAGATGAATAAGGAGGCTCGATATGGAGACGATTTTACAATTTAAAAACTTAGATTATTATTATGAAAGTAACGGGAAAAAAGTAACGATACTAGATAATGTTAATTTTTCTTTTCAAAAAGGGCATTTTTACACGATTTTAGGGCCCTCTGGATCTGGCAAAACCACAACTCTTAGCTTAGGTTGTGGGCTGGACATACCTAAAAACGGTTATGTACTATATAATGGCAAGGATATTCGAAAAATTGGTTTGGATCGATACCGTAATCAAAATGTATCCGTAATTTTCCAATCGTATAATTTGATTACCTATATGACTGCTCTTCAGAATGTACTAACGGCAATGGAAATTACAGGTGTGAAGGTACAAAATAAAAAAGCAAGAGCATTAGAATTATTAGAGAAGGTAGGACTCACAGAAGTAGAAGCGAAACGAAATGTCTTGCAACTAAGTGGTGGACAACAACAACGTGTAGCAATTGCTCGAGCACTATCTTGCAATGTCGATTTATTGATTGCTGATGAACCAACAGGAAACCTTGATGGAGAAACAGCAAATGAAATTATTGAGTTGTTTCAGGAGCTCGCTCATCAAGAGGATAAATGTGTAATTGTAGTTACGCATTCACAAGAAGTTGCAAAAAAATCGGATCGAGCAGTTTATTTAAGGAAAAAGAAGTTAGTAGTAAACGAAATTAATAATAGTTAAGAAAAAAGCTAATTTCGTTCTTAATTCACATAGTTTTCAAAATTGAAATTTATGGCTGTTAATATTTGTTATATAATATATTTGTCAAAGCATTACCCCTGTAGTTTCTATGATGAATCTGTAAGATAGTTTGTCTCGTATATTCACCTGAAACTAAAAAGAACTTGTAGAGATTCCTACAAGTTCTTTTTGTTTTAAGGGTTAAATGTGGATTTGAAATAAAGTTACGATTTTTTGAGGGGGGAAATAAATGTAAAAATTTGCAAAAAAGAAAGGTCTTTAATACTAAAATTTGAGTTCAAATATCGGCAAGCTGTCCATGAGTATACGGCAGATATCAATGTTATGAAATACATACCTGAAGGGTTTTTTACTGAAGAAGATACAAGAAGTTTTGTGAATGAAAACATTGGTAAAAATGCTAAGAACTTTCCTGTGGTATTAATAGATGAAAATATCCTGATTGGTCAAATTGTTTTTCATAAATATTTTGGTGAGCATACTTATGAGATTGGTTGGGTGTTCAATCCTAAATATTTCAATAAAAGATATGCTTTTTGAGCAGCACAAGCTACATTGAAATATGGGTTTAAGGATATGAAATTACATAGAATTATAGCTACATGTTCATGGGACTTATTTTGTTCGGAATGTTTAAAAAATATTTCATTTTAAATAGAGGTAATGAGATTTTGGTATTTGAGTTATACAGCTAACGGAATAATTTTTTGCATATTTTACTGGAAGTAGAGCATGATATTACCATAAATCATGGAGGTGTGTAAGAAATGCAAATTCGCGAAAATAATAATTCAAACGAAATTTTGATAGCAGCCGCAGCAAGCGCTATTGAGCAAATGAAATATGAAATTGCTCAGGAGTTTGGCGTTACACTTGGACCAGATTCGACAGCACGAGCAAATGGTTCAGTAGGTGGAGAAATTACAAAGCGCTTAGTTCGTATGGCGCAAGAACAAATATCTGGTCAATATAAAATTCACTAAGTGAAAATAAGTATATAGGTACCAAAAACAATAGAACAGGAGTATGAATTATACGTTCATACTCCTGTTCTATTGTTTTTTGATAAGAATGAATGGCTGACGTAATTCATTTGATTATAGTTAATTAAGGATTGAATCTTGTGCAAGGTCTAAGGCTGTTTGCTCATTAGATTGTGTAAAGGGAGGATATCCACTAGGAAAGAAACTCTAAGTGTAGTTGAATTAGCATCATAAGCTAAATCTCATGAGAGAAATAAAATACAATTCTGTTAGGGATATATGTACTTTATTCTCTTTTATTTTATTTTTGCACCAGAACCACTCAAAAAATTCTCTTTTGTAGTTGAAGTTTTCCGAATAATAAGTTACATTTTTAAAGTTCAAGCAACTTTATGACAGTACAAAAAGGGGAGAAATATTGTTATTATGCCAAAAATGAAATGGAAGAACTATGTATGTTATTTTGTTATTCTTATACTTCTTGGAACAGCAGTAATAGTCAAACCAGCTATCTCTAAAGCTGAGGAATCTGATGTTAATATTACATTATTGGGTACTGCAGATATTCATGGTAGATTTATGCCTTGGGATTATGCGCTTGATGGAGCAAATATGAGTGGAAGTTTGACGCAGCTTTATACGGTTATAAAGAAGGTACGTCAAGAAAATCCAAATACCATATTAGTAGATGCCGGGGATACAATTCAAGGAAACTCAGTAGAATTATTCAACGATAAGCCACAATCGCCAATGATGGTAGCAATGAATACAATGGGATATGACGCCTGGGCATTTGGAAATCATGAATTCAACTTTGGATTAGATACATTGAAAAAAGTTAGTGAGCAATACAAGGGAAAGACGTTAGCAGGAAATATTTATAAGGAGAATGGAGAGCGTTTTCTTCCTGCATATACGATTGTTGAAAAAGGCGGAATTAAAGTTGGAATTATTGGTATGAATACACCAATGATTAGTGATTTTGAAAAAGGGACAGATCATTTGGATGGTTTAGTGGTGAAAAATCCAGTTGAAGAGACAAAAAAGGCAATTAAAGAATTAAAAGGTAAAGTAGATGTAATGGTAGGGGTTATGCATATGGGACTAGAAAATGAGAATGGAATCCCTGGTACTGGGGTTCAAGATATTGCGAATGCTTGTCCGGAACTAAGCGCTATTTTTGCAGCTCATATGCATAAACTTGTAAAAAAAGAGGTTGTAAATGGTGTTATTATTACAGAACCAGATAAATATGGAACACATATCTCACGTATTGATCTTACTTTTACAAAGCAAGATGGAAAACTGGTTTTAAAAGATAAAACAGCTACCGCATTACCTGTAAAAAATGTTGATGGAACAACGGTATTATCTGATCCTACACTTGAAGCAACACTAACACCTTTTCACGAGTATGCGAGAGGAGATGCAAATGTTGTAGTCGCTCAATTAAAGGGTAGAAATCTTGTTCCTGAAAATGAAATAAAGGGTATTCCAAGTGTGCAAATTCAAGAGACACCTTTATCAGATTTCTTTCATGAAGTCATGCTCTATTACAGCAAAGCAGATGTAGTAGCCCATCAAATTGATAACGATTATGCCCGTTTGGATGTAGGTCCTATTAAGAAGAAAGATATTGCGTATAATTACCAATATGCTTTGGGAGAAATTACAGTATATAAGATAACTGGGAAAGATTTAAAAGACTACATGGAATGGGCGGCAGGGTATTTTAACTCATCTCGTGCCGGAGATGTAACAGTTAGCTTTGATAAAACCCGCCGTGCGTCTAAATACAGTACGAATGATTTCTTTGGAGGCGTAAAATACGAAATTGACTTAACAAAACCATATGGAAGTAGAATTACAAATTTACGATCTATTCGTACAAATAAACCAATCAAAATGAGCGATGTTATGACGCTGGGAATGAATGCATATAGAATGGAGGCTCTTCAGGCAAAAGGGGGAGCTTTAGAAGGACGTAAGTTTGAACAAATTTGGTCATCTAAACAAGAGAATGCATTCGGAGAAACAGGTGGAACCATTCGTAACCTTGCTATTACATATTTAAAAGAGGTAAAGAATGGTGTATACAAGCCAAAAGTTATGCATAATTGGAAAGTTACTGGTGTAGATACACATTCTTCAGAGCATAAGGCTGTAGTTGATCTTGTAAATAAAGGGATTTTAGAAATTCCAAAAACAGAAGATGGAAAATATACAAATATAGCATCTATAAATACTAAAGATTCAATTACAAAAGAAGAGATTGTAGCACTCTCACAAAAAGCTAATATTAATCCGAATCAGTTTAATCATGTAAAAACAAAAGGTGAATTTTACAAAAAGCTTAATAAGATTATTAAAAAGATGTAAGAAAATGGTTCTGGTGCAAAAAATTATTAAACTTGGATATACTGATACTACTACTCTAAAAAAGCTTGTAATTGGTATGGAAACAAAAAAGTTGTTCAAGTGGAAGCATTTTGATTCTAACTGTATTTTGTAAACAGTGAAATGATACAAGCGGTACAACTTGAATCTTCGTAAAGAAGCACTCCTACGTGTATACTACTTAGGAAAAAGTTGCAACAGTTTGGGAGGAAGTGAAGAGAGACGAGCTCCCAACGAAAGCAAAAGAAAAAATAGGTATGAAATAATCAGTTGTTTATGACGGCGAATTCTCCTACGTGGAGGGTTCGCCTTTTTCTTATTTACACTGAGAAACGCATGCTAGGATGAATATTGGGGTGAATTGAAATGTCTGACTGGTCAATACTGCGAACGTATTAATGATTGATTTGTATAAGTACCTATACATACCAGGTTAACGAAATTTTGTTCATTTGTTTTCACTAGAGGTGCATCTCGGGGGAAGAAGATAGTGTGCAAATGAAGTGTTAGGAAGCCGTAGCGTAATTGACAGAATTAAACTCGTAAGATATCTCGTAATAGATAGCATAATAGAGAATTAAATTGTTGTATATTTTAATATATTGTTATAATATTACTAAGGGAATAAGGTAATATAAGGTAAATTTGCTGATGTTATTGTATAAATATAGCGAAAACAGGGAGAATGGACATGAAAAGATATCTAGTATTAGGATTATTGTTGTCAAGTTTATTAGTGGGGTGTGGTCAGGAGAACGCCTCTACCAAGAAAGAAATACCTAAGAGTGAGCAGGAAGTGAAGAAGGACGCGCAAGCCGATAAGAAGGTAGATGATACAAAGCGTGATGAATTAAAGGGCGCGGAAAAGTTGGATGACAATATGCCAAAGGATAACGAAAAGCAAGCGGTTGATACGGAAAATAGTGAGGAAAAAGTTGATATTGTGCAGTATCAGTTTCCATCAGATGAAAGTAATTCTACAATGCCTGTTGATTACTTTGAAGCACTTGAACATGGTATGCCATATGAAGAAGTAGCTAAGGCCTTACACCGTAATGCGACAAGTGCAATTAAAACGAAGAAGTTTGATACTGAATTAATTGAATATACTTATGAGGCGCCAGAAGCGATGATACAAGTTCAATTTAAGGATGGTAATTTATTTGGTGCGGAATATGTTGGTCAAGATAAGGAAATGTATTCAGTTATTCCTGTTGGATAGGATGTAAAAAATAATCGTTGGGATGAAGAGAAAAACGTAGGCGTGCGATCTAGTGAGAGTAAGTCAAACAATCACACGTCTCAAAGGAACGAAGGCAAGAATGTTGAAGCCAATGATAGGCCCGCATCTAGTACAGCAGGTGTAAAGGTAAATAAAAAGCCTGAAGAAGCTACTATCAACGATAAACCTAATAATGAAGTTGAACAAAATCATAATAAGGAAAAGCAACGTAAGGAAGTAGAAGAATTTAAGCCGAGTGATGCAGACATGGAACGTATTAAACGACAAGAAGACCGGTGGAATACGCCATCAGGCGGTGTTGGTGCTACATGGCAAAAAGAAATGGAAGAGATGAAAAAACAAAAATAAAACAATGTAAATACCTATTATATGAATTAGGTGAATTTAAAGCGGGAAATTTATTTGATTTACTAACTCTTAATAAGAGTGGAAGATTATCACAAGGTAAAGTAATTGTTGCTTTAAAATACGTGGTGATAATTTATAACAAATTCTGATGATTGATAGAAATACTTGATAAAAACCCCTATTAATTTTTAAGTTAATAGGGGTTTTTATCGATCTTATTTTCAAAAAAGGCTCTTTAGACTTACCTATAAATCAAATTTTATTCTTAACTAATACTACGGTTTAGAAAGCATCAAAGTTAATTTATTTCTAAATTTAATTGGCTACAATTAAATTTCTTGTCTTATCGATATGATTAAGTAACATACTATACTCTTCTTCATACATAGCTAAACGTTGCGAAAGAGAGTGATTCTCTGCTTCTAAATATTCAATTTGATTTTGTAAAGTTGTCAATTCATCCATTTCTTTATAATTTTGTAGAAATGAAATAATGTCATCTAATGTAATAGATAAAGAGTTTGTTTCTTTTTTTTGTTGGGAGGGAGAAATGTTATTTTCCACTTTTCGATTTTGTTTTGCCTGTTGTATTTCTTCTTCGTATTGTTTTCGCAAGTAAGAGTTCCAACGAAATCCGCAAGCAGCAGGAGTTCTGGCCAATGGTTTAGCCGCTTCTTTAAATGCAGCTAACTGTGTTCCGCCGTTACGAATATTTTGAAGCACTATTGTTGCGAGAAGTAAATCGTTATCGTTAGTCCAGGAATCTTGTCTTGAAATTACCACTTTTCCATCCCCCTTATATGCTTTTTATTATATATATGCAAGTACTTAATATGATAGAAGCCCAGCTTCCCTTAAAAAAATTAGAAGTAAGTTGATAGAAGTATGTATTATTTATAATGCAAAAATGCATAAAAAATAAGGTTGACTATTCACTATAGCTGTAACTATAATAGTTACAGCTATGCAACTGAATTAATAGATTTGATGGAAAAAATTAGTTGTATTAGTAATGTATAAGCAAATATTAAAAAATGAATGGAGTTGAAAATATAAGACTACATATAAGATGTTTATTTAAAAAAGAAGTTAAGTAATCTACATTTTTTTATAATCATATATAAATTAAAAGAGGTGCACATTTTGAAAATTTTTAAGGGAATTCTAGTTTCTTCAATTGCATTAACAGCATTTAATGGGGTAGGTGGTATACTTCCAAGTGAAAAATCAGAAGTTGCCTACGCAGCTACTTACAATTATTCAAATAAGCAATTGAATTCTACTGTACATAAGCAAGTTACTAAACAATTAATTTTGAAATTTAAAAATGAAGCGAATTTACCATATCAGGATGGGATAGAAAAATTCATTAAAGAAGAAAAACAAGACCCTGAATTAATTCGAATTTTAGCCGAATATCCAAATGTAACTATAAATCGACTTTTTAATTCTTTAAACCCTACAGAAATTAAAAATTTAGGTAAAGAAATAAAAGACTCCGATCATATTTCTTCTAATTTGCTAAACTATTATATTGTAGAAACCCAAGGTGATATTGATGTACAAGCATTACTTGTAAAATTTGAGAAATCATCTCTTGTTGAAACGGCATATCTACAGGAAGAAGAAGCGCCACCAGAAGAGCGATTACCAAATTTATCTGTTAATCCATATGATGAGCCTAGACTTACAAGGCAAGGTTACCTTGAACCAGCACCATTAGGAATCAATGCACCTTATGCCTGGAGTATAAAAGGTGGAGATGGAAAAGGAACAACTTTTGTAGATATGGAGTATGGCTGGTTATTTACTCATGAAGATTTAGTGAATCAGAATATCGAATTGATATCCGGACAGAATAAGAGTGAACACCATGATCATGGTACCTCGGTTTTAGGGATTGTTTCTGCAGAAGATAATAACATAGGCGGAATTGGGATTGCACCAAAAGCTAAGGTGAAAGTTGTATCTCAGATTAGAGATAACGGTAGATATAATACAGCAGATGCTATATTAAGTGCAGTTAACAATATGCAAGCTGGGGATATCCTTTTATTAGAAGCTCAAGCAACTTACGATGGATATGGAGATAAGAACTATCTTCCTGTAGAAGTAAAACCGGATATATTTGATGCAATTCGTATGGGAGCAAATAAGGGAATCATTATTATTGAAGCAGGTGCAAACGGCGGAAATGATTTGGATCAATTTAAAGACCGTAATGGTAAACAAGTTTTAAATCGTAATAGTCCTGATTTTAAAGATTCAGGGGCAATTATGGTTGGAGCAGCTTCTGCAAGGGTTCCTCATAAACGTTCATATTTCTCTAATTATGGTAGTAGAGTGGATGTGTATGGATGGGGAAATGCAGTAGACACAACAGATGCTAAACCACGTGAATTTATGACAAATCTTTATACTTCTAGCTTTAGCGGAACGTCTAGTGCATCACCTATCATTGCTGGTGCTGCTGCATCAATTCAAGGAATTACAAAAAATAATCAGGGAAAAGTATATTCACCGAGCCAGCTTAGGGATATTTTAAGTGATCCTAGTACCGGAACGAAATCTAATGATCCAATCTCTGATAAAATTGGTGTTTTACCTGACTTAAAAGCCATTTTATCTAAACTTGGTTTTTCACCAAACTTAAGTAATGATTCTTCCATTGTATTTCCTGAGGAACAAGAAATAAATAAAGAGATTGAAGGATCTACTATTACATTCCCGAAAGAGAATTCCGCTAATAGTGAAGGGAACTCTAACTTCATTTTCCCAGAATAATTGTAGAAATACCTTCTATTTAGTATAAAGGAATCTTATATAACTAGTTGAGTATAATACTAGTGAGATAGGCTCTTATGTGTAATAGCATAAGAGCCTATCTGTTGTACTTTTAACTAAAAGAGAAAAATGCTTTAATCAATTTTTTTCAAAATGACTTCTATTTATTTTTATAAGAGCTCACATAATTGTTAGCTCCCTTTTTAGCATATACGTTTAAGTTGTTATAAACCGTATCAGTGCTTAATTGACACTCCCACCCCTAAAGGGGCAAGCTGACTAACGTCAGTGGGATTCTTGCTACCAAAGGCGAAGTCCATTTCTGGTATCGCTGACGTGCAAGATTACGGTGTGCCATCACCACTCTCACGACAGACCGTATAGGTTCGTGAGCTACGGTACTATAACCATACCGTATAGATCGTTGCGTGTTCATATGTTTTAGCGTCTTGTTCTTGACGACACATATCATTTTACCGATAGCGTGAATTCGGCTACCGAACTCCATATGATATCTTGTTTTCAAGGAACACATAGACGTTTTAAAGACTTGTGCTTGTCTATAGTTCAAGTATAATCAAAACACAACTGTTTTTCTATGAAAAAGCGATACTTTCATCCCATGCCTAAAGGCGGACTAAAGTCCGATATGGGATTTCCCACATCGTGAAATCTGTAATTTTGTGGTGCTTTAAGTACTAAGAAGGTTTAATTTTGTTTATGTATTTGTTGTAGCTTAATGGATTTCGTAATGATTATGATATAATAAAATTCAAGTATAATAAGGGGGATTAATTAAATGATTTTTCAAAGCATGATTACAGCTATTATAGAAAAATTACAAGAGACGGTGAATCCCTATTGGATAATTGTGTTTGGATCAACAGCGGAGAACAGAGAACGGGAAGATAGTGACATTGATATAGCTTATTTAAGTGATGTAACTTTAGGGAATTATGAACGTTTTTTATTGGCACAGGAGTTAGCCAACATCGTTCATAGAGATGTTGATTTAGTTGATTTATCAGAAGCTTCGACAGTTTTTCAAGCTCAGATTATACATACAGGTAAGACAATATTTTGTTCTGATGAAGAACGAAAGGCCATTTTTGAAATAAAGACTTTAAAAATGTATTCAAAATTGAATGAGGAACGCCAGATAGTATTTGATGATATAAAGAAAAGAGGTTCTATCTATGAAGAATGAAGTCATTTTGAATAAAATTTCTACAATAGAGCGTTGTATAAAAAGAATACAGGACGTATATGGAAATAATCCTGATAATTTGGAGGATTATACAAAGCAAGATTCTATAATATTGAACATACAAAGAGCTTGCGAAGCAAGTATTGATTTAGCAATGCATATTGTTGCAGGGAAAAAATTAGGATTACCTCAATCAAGTCGAGACGCTTTTGATTTGTTGGTTGCAGCAGATTTACTTAGCGCAGAGCTAGCAAATAAGTTAAAGGCGATGGTGGGATTTCGAAATATCGCTGTACATGATTATCAAAGTGTAAATTTAGATATTGTTCGTCAAATTATTGAAAAACATTTAAAAGATTTTAAGCTATTTACAAAAGAAGTGATGGGGATATTGGAATTATAGGGAGACACGTTTTAGAATCATCGTTATATAGGTGAGGAGAGATTGATATGCTCTTTTCTAATTTTAGGCGGAGGAACATAACTATGTAGTTGTTTACCTACTTAATTTAAAGATGAAAGAAGCAAGTATTATATGGCTGTACGGTAGAAAGATACTCCCTGAAGAGTGTATTTCTTTGATTTACCCCGTTTACACATAAAACACTAATTTTTCTTTAATTGGCTGTGAGTTTTATGTGTAAACACAGCCTGATAAGTAAAGGTATTTATTACACTAAATTGTCAGTATAAAAATATATAAAGAGTTTAAATAAAATAAATGCTTAAATATTTATATGAAAGATGGCTGATGTTAAGCCATCTTTTATTTTTTATTATGAAAATAAACATCTATTTAATAGTTTAC
>NZ_JBHWYR010000062.1:0-29962 GCF_042728695.1 Bacillus sp. NPDC060175 | reverse complement strand
TTTTTATAGAATGCGAGAGTTAACTCTAGTTGAAAGCACTAAACGCTTAACTTCATGTTTACCAATGCTAATATATTTAAGTTAATAATTAGACTACATCTTCACGCCCATGAAATTAATATAGTTTAATAATTGTAGCATTCGTTTATCATATGTGTGATTTTTCAAAGTCCTATCCAGCCCATTTTTTGCTATACGTTTTCTTTCTTGTACATGTTCCAAATAATACTCCGATGCACTATAAAAAGTTTCTATTTCGACACCTGGTGTATAATGCTTTGATACATCTGGGCGTATATCAGTTAATTGAAAAGAACCTACGGCATTAATTTCAAACGTCCTATTATTTACTGAATATGCTTGGATATTTACAGAATTACAATTCAATTCCTGATCACTTGGTGAACGATGTAAATTTATATTGATTTTAGTAGATACGTAAAATTGTAACGCATCTTCATACTTAGCAAGCGCAAGAGTTGTATTTTATCCTTTAATCTTTCATAATTCTTTAAATTCTCCCAACCAAATCCTACAATATTAGCAGTCTTTATTCATTTTAGTGACCTCTTACTTTACATGTATAAGCACCGTTTATGTCCATTATGTTGAACTTCCCTCATTTTACAGGCTAATGGGATTTTTGAAGGTGATGCTTCTTGTAATATTGTTTCATCTTCTTTAGAAGCTGTTACGAAGCGAATATAACTAAGATATATTCAGCCAAATTATTAATAAACATGATACTTAAAAGAAAGAGCCAATTCACATGAGTTGGCTCTTTCTGATCTTATAGAACTTCAATAGTTACACTAGCTAGATTTTATTTTTGTAACCCATTAATAATTGTATCTGTATTCCATTTCATCATTTTCAAGTAAGTATCTCCATCCTCACCTGATTTACCTAGTGAGTCTGTAAAAATTGTCCCTGCAATCGGCACGTTTGTTTCTTTTGAAACAGTTTCCATGCTACGTCGATCTACACTTGTTTCAACAAATAAGGCTGGCACTTTGTTTGTTTGAATTACACCTACAACATCTCTAATTTGATCTGGAGTACCTTGGTTTTCCGAGTTAATTTCCCAAATGTATCCCGTCTTAATGTCATATGCTTTTCCAAAGTATTTAAAAGCACCTTCACTAGAGATTAAAAAACGTTTTTCCTCAGGGATTTGATGAATTCTATTCACTGTCTCATCGTGTAACTTTTGAAGTTCTGCTACATACTTGTCGGCATTTTTAGTATAGAACTCTTTATTTTTAGGATCTTCTTTAATTAATGCCTTTTTCACATTTTCAGCATATAAAATACCATTTTTAATATTCATCCATGCATGTGGATCTGGTTCTTTTTCTAATCCCTTAGTTTCTAAATAAATAGCCTCTACACCTTCACTTACTTTATAAACCGGTGCATCTTTTTCTGATTTGTTTGCAGTTTTCAATAGTTTTTTAAACCATGCTCCGCCCTCTTCTAGGTTTAATCCATTGTAAAACACCATATCTGCATCAGTCATTTTCATAACATCTTTTGGTAGTGGATCATATTCATGCGGGTTAGCCCCAATTGGAACAAGACTATGAATCTCAACTTTATCTCCGCCAATTTGCTTCACCATATCATATATAATGGAGTATGTAGTTACAACTTTTAATTTTCCACTACCCTCTTCTTTTCCATTTGTGTTACTAGAACACGCTGTTAATGCAAATACGAAAATACAAATCACCGATAATAAAACATTTTTAAATTTCATTTTTATCCTCCAATCAATTATGACAACTCTGCTCTATTTTTTCTAATTTTGATAGCTCTCCAAAACAAACCTTGTGACGGTGAGAAAAAGAATGCCAATGCGAACAAGAATGTTGCGACAAGAACAATTGTTGCACCTGAAGCAAGATTATAAGAGAAACTAAAATATAGCCCTACTACAGATGAAAGTGCACCAATACCTGCAGCTAAATAAATCATGACCCATAAACGATTTGTTAATAAATACGCTGTAGCCGCTGGTGTAATAAGCATAGCGACAACTAGAATAATCCCTACAGTTTGAAGTGATGCTACTGTAACCATTGTAAGTAGAATCATTAAGCCATAATGAATCCATTTGTTCGGTAATCCGTAACTTTGCGCCATCGTTGGATCAAAAGTGGATACGAGTAATTCTTTGTAAAACAACATCACAAGCCCAATAATGACCACTCCGATAATAAGTGTCATCCACATATCAGAAGAACGAACTGATAGGACATTTCCGAATAAAATATGATACAAATCAGAACTACTCTTCATAAACGTAATTAAAATAATCCCTATAGCAAATACAGATGTGAACATAATCCCTATCGCCATATCATGTTTAATTCTACTATTTTGACTTACAAATCCAATTCCAACTGCAGTAATAACACCTGTTAAAACCGCTCCTATGAAATAATTCATTCCAATCATATAAGAAAGCGCTACTCCTGGAAGAACAGCATGTGAGATGGCGTCACCCATTAATGCCATACCTCGTAAAATAATAAAACATCCTATTACACCACAAATAACTCCTACCATAACGGAAGTTAATAACGCCTTCTGCAGAAAACTGTACTGCGTTAATGCATCTATAAATTCTACAATCTTCATGAGGAATGTACCTCCGCTGCATTATTAAACAATATTCCTTGATTTACATATGCCTTTGACATAACGGTTGGTTCTAATACTTGTCGTACTTCTCCGTAATGAATTAAGCTTTTATTCAATAATAGTAATTTATCAAAATACGATTCTGCTTTACTTAAATCATGATGTACAACGACAATTGTTTTTCCTTCTTTACGTAATTCTCTCAGAATTGTAATGATTGTCTCTTCACTCGTTACATCAATTCCAACAAACGGCTCATCTAAAAAGAATATCTCCGCCTTTTGTGCTAAAGCTCTCGCCAAAAAGACACGTTGTTGTTGTCCACCTGAAAGCTCACCAATTTGACGGTTTTTAAACTCTTCCATTCCGACTTTCTTTAAGCATTCAAATGCCCAATCCCGCTGCTCTTTCTTCGGTCTTTTCATCATACCTAAAGATGGATACGTTCCAATTAACACGACATCTAAAACTGTAATCGGGAAGTCCCAATCTATATCACTTCTTTGCGGTACATATGCAACACTCTTTCTAACGCTTCGAATATCTTCTCCAAGAATTTGAACATATCCCTTATCATTTGGAATTAAATCTAATACAGCTTTCATTAAAGTAGATTTTCCCGCTCCGTTTGGACCAATAATTCCAACGAGTTTTCCTTTTTCAATTTCAAAGGAAACGTTTTGAACTACTTGATTCCCTTGATAGGATACAAACAAATCTTTGACGATTATAGCCTCACTCATTTTTTATGTATTACCCCTTCTTTTTTTCGTTAATATAATTATTTTGCACAAAGGCAACTTTCGAACAAAAAAATATAATATGAATGTAAATTCACACCTAAGTTTCCTTGAGGAAACTTTTTTATATGAGTCAAATTATATAAGCCTAATACAAATTTGTAAACTACTTTTTACTAATTTATGAATATATAATAAAAATCATTATCACTATGAAACAAAATACATTATCCATTCTATGATCTTCTGGAAAGGATATTACTGTAAAAAACGGCAATATAGTGTATAAACGAAAGAGCCTACTCGTATGAGTTGGCTCTTTCTCTTTTAGAACATGTAATACGCTCTACAGCAAAAAACTATGATTAAAGTCAAATCACTTCCAAACAACACCTCGCCTCTCGTATTCCATTCTATATTCAACAGCAGCTGCAATTTTGGGACTTGCAAACCTTTCCGTGATCCAAAGACCTAAATCAATTCCTGAAGTAACTCCCCTTGCAGTAATAATATCGCCTTGATCCACAATTCTGTAATGAAGAAGTTCTGCTCCATATTTACTAATTTCATCCTGCGCCAAATGATGCATTGTTGCCTTTTTATTATTCAATATACCGGATGCAGCTAGTAACATACCTCCTGTACAAACTCCAGCAACAATCGTACCTTCGTTGTGCATCTCTTTAATCATTTCGGTCAGAGTTCCAAGCTCTGCTTGCTTTCGTGCTCCATGTTCAGCTTTATGATTCCAGCCACCACCTGGCACAATTAACAAATCTGGACGATTATCCATTCGTAAAAAATCATTTAATTTAACCGTAACTCCAAACGAGGTAGTAACCTCCTGCTTCGGTTCACTCGAAACGAATTCAACCGTAAATGTAGCCCCTTCTTCTATCGCTCTTTTGAGTACCTCAAACGGCGTGAAAGAGACAATCTCTCCGAAACCGTTAAACAATACAATTTGTATTTTCATTTTGAACACCTCATATGTTTTGTTTTATAAATCCCAAAAGAGAAAAAATGTTATCTACAAATTAACAATGAAGACAACCTTCCTCCCCTTACTCTATAAACTTTCAAATGTTCCTCTAATCCTCTCTCATCATCTAACACACTTAACGTTTTCTTCACAAAATTCCAATTCAAACTACCGGATAACCATAATAATGAAGAAAGTCTTTTGTAATCATTTGAGTTTACAATATTATAAGCCTTATACCCTTCTAAAAATGCCCTAGCAACACTTGAACATACTTCATGAGACTGTATTCCTTCTGTTCGGGAATACCACTTTATTAAAAAGGCTAACCCTTCAATACGATCAACATAACTAATAGATTCAAAATCTACAATTCCTTTTACCTGTTGACTTGAGCACCATAAAACATTCAAAGGATTTAAGTCTGTTTGTACGATAAACTCTAATTCACTCGTATATGCGCACTCTATATGATATTTAGCAAGATCTATATACTCCCGCAATTCCTTACATGCGCTTGCCTTACTTTCTAACATATTAATAAACTCAACATACCCATCCAAATGAGATTTCTTTTGAAAAATCGAACTTTGAAATGCACTAGAAATATCTTGAATCTTTCTTGCTTCCTTTCCAAATGCTTCTGCGATAGCTTCTGTACAAAGTGTAATATGTTCTCCTTCAATCCAATTAGACAATACAAATCGGTACTGTTTATCATTCCAAGTGAAAAACGTAAATGAATCTCCTGCCCTATTCTTGTTAATTTGCATAAAAGGAATCCCCTGCTCGCGTAAATAATACGTATACCGTACTTGCTCTTTCAGTTGTTCGTTTGATAACGCCTCAAAAACTGGATTAATTGTTCGCTTGCTATTCATAAACCGTGCGGAATATCGCTTTCCATTCACCATAATTTTATAGTGTAAATCTGTATTCCAACTATTATTATGTAATTCTTCTTCCACTGCTATTGAATGAATTTCTTTAAAATAATTCATTAATAAGTCTTTTATTATGTGTTTCATCCTTTTTTCCTTTCATGTGAAAAAATTTTTATTACACGCTATTTTTTATGATTACTATCTCGATTACTCTAAAAACCAAAATTTTATTCATCGTTAATTACCAATAGTGTTTTTTTCTATATATAAATTTAATAGAGGCAGACTACCATTCTAACTATATCATTCTTACATAATATTCTGCATTCGTTGAGATAGTTGTTGTAAACCAATGCAGTAGTGACTATGTATAGAAAAAAGAGCCAATCCCCTATACAATAGAAGATTGACTCTTTCCTTTATTTATTCACCTGTTTCAGAAAATCGTTGAATTCGTTCACCGATTTCATCGCGAACACGTTGAAACTCAGGCCACTCTTTTCCCGCTGGATCATCAAACCCCCAGTGAACACGATTTACGTGCGGAGGTGTCGAAGGACAGACAGAATCTGCGTGACTACAAAGAGTAACGACTAAATCGGCATTATTTAAAATAGTTGAATCAATCATATCTGATTTTTGATTTGTTATGTCGATATTTACTTCATTCATTGCTTTAATAGCATTTGGATTCACTCCATGTGCTTCAATGCCTGCAGAATATACATGCCACTTGTCTCCTAGGTATTTCTTCCCCCAGGCTTCTGCCATTTGGCTTCGGCATGAATTTCCTGTGCATAAAAAGTAGATTGTCTTTTTGTTTTCCATGTTGTTTTCCACCTTTGTTTTTAAATTTAGACTGGTTGGTCATTAAAATATTTACGTTTAAACCAAAAAGCGACATTTACAAGTGCAATCATTACAGGTACTTCAACTAACGGTCCGATAACGGCTGCGAATGCCGCACCGGAATGAATACCAAACACACCAACTGCTACAGCAATCGCTAATTCAAAGTTATTGCTACCTGCTGTAAATGCTAACGTTGTTGTCACCGGATAGTTTGCACCAATTTTTTTTCCCATAAAGAAAGAAACAAAAAACATCACAATAAAATAAATGAATAACGGAATTGCTATTCTTACTACATCAAATGGTACACTAATAATCATTTCCCCTTTTAAAGAGAACATAACGATGATCGTAAATAGCAATGCAATTAGCGTAAGTGGACTAATCTTAGGTATAAACACCTTTTCATACCACTGTCTTCCTTTTAACTTTACGAATACAAATCGTGTCAACATACCTGCAATAAAAGGGATTCCTAAATAGATAAATACTGATTTCGCAACTTCTGCCATTGTAATACTAACAATAGCCCCTTCAATTCCTAACCATTCCGGGATTACTGTTACGAACACGTATGCATAAACTGAGAAGAACAACATTTGGAATACCGAATTAAAAGCAACTAAACCAGCTGCATATTCTTTATCACCATCAGCTAGATCATTCCAAACAATTACCATTGCAATACAACGTGCTAAGCCAATCATAATGAGTCCGACCATATATTCTGGTTTATCAGGAAGAAAAATAATGGCTAAAACAAACATAAGTACCGGACCAATAATCCAGTTTTGTACTAAAGATAAAACTAACACTTTTACATCTTTAAATACCCGCCCCATTTCCTCATAACGAACTTTCGCCAATGGTGGGTACATCATTACAATTAAACCAACAGCAAGCGGAATAGACGTCGTGCCAACTTGTAATGTATTCAGACCGTCTACTACACTAGGAAACACAAACCCTAAACCAATCCCAACAGCCATAGCTAGAAAGATCCATAGTGTTAAATATCGATCTAGAAAAGATAAACGTTTCATTTTATTTTCCATCTCCTATTAACAACAAGAATTTTTATCTACCTCATTAGAAGTCGTGCAACAAGATGACTCTTCAATTTTATGAACATCACTATCTGCTTTGGTATAAAAGAATTCCCACTCGTTCCCATCAGGGTCCGTTACCCAAAACTTATCTTGCACTGCATAGCAACAAGTAGTATCCATCTCATCACGCGCAAAGAAACCTTCTTTTTCTAATCTTTCTTTATGTAATATAATTTCTTCAGCTGTATCCACTTGGAAACCAAAATGATTCACCTGATTCCCCTTCACTTCATCTCGTACATTAAGTGTAAAATTAAGCCCCGGGCTTTCTAATAAAAATTTTGCATAATCTGTTTTCACTTTAACTGGTGACACACCAAATACCTTTTCATAAAATTCAATAGACTTATCTAAATTAGTAACATTTATACCGACATGAACATATCTCATAGTTAATCCTTCTCCTTTACATACTATTAATCAATTTTTTTTGATTAATAGCGTAAAATTTTAACAACAGCTACCTTTTCCTGTTTTTCTAAAAACACAGCACAATTCTTCTGATAATAAATTATTAACTTCCGCATCATTTAAATCATAATAACTCCACGTACCTTTTGTTTCTTTTACAATTAAACCGGCATCTAATAAAATCTTCAAATGATATGACAACTTAGATTGTGTCATTTCAAAAATCTCTGTTAAATCACATACACACGTCTGTCCTCGCTGGCAAAGTTCATACATAATCTCTAAACGTTTCTGATCAGCCAACGCTTTGAATTTTTTCTCATATAGCTGAAAATCTTGTGCCACTATAATTCACTCCCTTTCATCAAGTTTTTTTGATATTTATAGTATATACGCTGATGAGTTCTTTATGCAACTGATTAATCAATTTTTTTTGATTAGTATAAACCAACTTCCTCTCATCATATCCGTGCCACCAGTAAAAAAGACCATAGCCTTTCCAAATATGAAAAACTACGGTTTTTTTTACAACTCAATAGTTAAAATATTTTCGAGAGGTGAAGTCTCTATAGCCATTAAATAATCTTAAGTTAATAATTATAGAGTGATTCTCCCTATAAACAAAACCCTCCAGAAACATCTAAAATCTGCCCCGTTACCCAACGACTATCAGAAGAAGCAAGGAACGCTACTGCATCTGCAATATCTTCAACTTGCCCTATTCGCCCGAAAACAGATGAATTCGTAGCAAAATTTCGTATTTCTGGATTATCTAGCAATTTCGCATTAATATCTGTCTTCGTATATCCCGGCATAATTGTATTCACTGTTATACCTCTTTCTCCAAGATGTTTAGCTAGAGGAAGAGTCATCGTATTAAGCGCACCTTTACTTAAACCGTATGCAATTGATCCTGTAAAACCAAGCCGTACTTCGGCTGACGAAATGTTAATAATGTGCCCTTCTGCTCGTAGTAATGGTAATGTTTGCTGAATTAAGAAGAACGGTGCCTTCATATTTACGGCCATAATTTCATCAAAAACTTCTTCTGTCGTATTTTCAATCGTTCCTTGTGTACCTATGCCTGCATTGTTTACTAAAATATCAATCTCTGATGTACCAACTCTTGTTTGTAATTCATTTTTTAATTGTTCTACTAGCTTTTTGACACCATCAATTGAATTGAGCTCAGCTTCAATTACGAACGCTTTTCCTCCATTAGATTCAATCTCACTAATCGTTTCATCTGCAGCTGTTTTATTTCGGCCGTAGTGAATCGCAACTAATGCCCCATCTTTCGTCAATCTCATTGCAATGGCACGGCCAATGCCGCGACTCGCTCCTGTTACTAACGCTACTTTCCCATCAAGATTTTTCATTTTTTCCATCCTCCCTAAATTTCCGTTTAATAAATCCTACACTTATATTTTTATTCAAATACCAATAATTTTAAATATAGATTTACAGGTAATTTAGTTAATTAACTTATGTTATTATAGTTATAATTTACTATTTACTTTAGAAAACAAAACAAGGAGGCTACACAATGCAAAACGCAGTAAAACTGGATGAAATCGATCATAAAATTATGAACTTGCTATATGAAAATGCGAGAATCTCTGTTTCAGAAATAGGACGAATTATATCAATGACGCAGCCTGCTGTAAAAGAACGAATTAACAAGCTTGAAGATCAAGGGGTTATAGCGGCTTACCGAACGAAATTTGAGCCTTCCAAAATTAATAAAAACATCCAAGCATTCATTATGTTCAAAACAAGCCAATGCTCTGATTTTATCCAATTTTGTAATGCTGCTCCTGAAGTAACAGATTTATATCGAATTAGCGGGGAGTTTAATTATATGATGAAGGTCATGAGCGATTCGATGGATTCTCTCGCTGTATTTTTAGATTCTTTAATGCAATTTGGATTATCGTCTCCTTTAATTGTTTTAAAGAGTGAATTTGAAGAGAAATTGTCGTTCTAATAAGAGGGTACTAAAGTAGAGGAGTAGCAGATATCAAGTTTATGTGGAAAAATTCTTTTATAATATAATAAAACCAGCCATAGGCTGGTTCTTTTTCCATTCAATTTCCTACTAAAAAATCCCGGGTATAATTCTCCTTCTTCCCTATCCCTGATTCCTCTGCGCCTCCCCAAACTCCTCCTTCACCTTCTCTAACAACCCTTCTTCGGTAATTAATCGATACGCTGTATTTGCTAGTGCTTTTGCCGATGTAATTAACGCTTTGTCTCCTAGTTCTGAACGTGCCGCTTCTCTAAATTCATTCGTATGAGCAATTAAGTCATCTGGACCGATTTTAATGTACGGATGGATTGTCGGTACGACTTGACTTACGTTTCCAGCATCTGTTGAACCGATTCCTACTCTTTCTTTACGGTTTACGTCTTCACCTAGTAATTCTAGTTCTTCGGCTACGACGTCATTAAATGTTTTTGTTACGAGTAATTCATCGATTTCATTTTGGAATTGATGAATTTTCACTTTTGTACCTGTTGCTAGTGCTGCTCCCTCTGCGATGTTTCTTACTTTTTCTGTTACTTCCGCACATCTTTTTCTCGTTGCTGCGCGGATGAAGAACCTTGCTGCAGCGTAGTCAGGAATAATATTAGGTGCTTTTCCACCCTCAGTAATGACACCATGAATTCTCACATCTGACGGAAGTTGTTGGCGAAGTGCGTTAATACCGTTATAGAGCTGAATTACCGCATCTAATGCGTTAATCCCTTCTTCTGGTGAAGCTGCGGCGTGAGCTGTTTTTCCGTAAAAATGAAAATCAAGTGGATCGACTGCTAGTGAAGGACTCGTCGTCGCTGTTTTTCCGCTCGGATGAATCATAAGCGCCGCATCAATGTTTTTAAATAAACCTGTCTTTACATAACTCGATTTTGCGCTACCATTTGGTCCGCCTTCCTCTGCTGGCGTCCCGAATACGACAACTTCTCCCCCAATTTCTTCAAGCGTTTCTGATAATGCGATTGCTGCCGCAACGCTAATTGTGCCAATTAAATTATGACCACACGCATGACCGAGTCCTGGCAAAGCATCATACTCAGCTAAAAATGCGATAACTGGTCCTTTTTTCCCTGAACTTTTCCGTGCGATAAAACCTGTTTCATGACCGGCTATATTATGCTGTAACTGAAATCCTGCACTACCTAGTAATAAACTTAACGTTCTTGATGCATAAAATTCTTGATTACCAATCTCCGGATTCGCATGAATATCGTGACTTGTTTGTATGTACTTTTCCTTATTTCTTTCTATACTCTCTTCAATTGTTTTTCTTTGTGACGTTATCCCTGTCGCTCCCATTTTTCTTCCTCCTTTTATTTTCACGTAAAAAAGCCTCTTTCTAAAAGATAGAAAGAGGCTTTGAAATATACATTCAAAAATGAGCTTCTTTCTTATCTTTCAAGTCGTACGCTTGCTGGAATTGGCACAGTATTCATACAGAATCCGCTGCCGAGGTTTCGTAGGGCCAGTCCCTCAACCTCTCGTGATAAGAATTTTCATAAAATTATATTAAATTATTTTTATTCTAAGTTTATTCCAAGTAAAAGTCAAGGAATTCCTATCTGAATTTACCGAATATCTAAAAACCCTTTTAATACGCCAATTGTTTCAGGTGCTTGCATTCTTGCACATATATACGGAAATTCCATACTACCTTCAAACATCATTTGCGATGTGAGCGGTGCCCCTGCCCAAAAAATTTCATCATCAATTACTATAAATGGGAATGCTTTATTTTGTCTTTGTAACTTTACGTTTTTTAATGGAACTGGTCCATCACTATAAACCGTTATTTGCGCATTTGTACGCATTAACGCTTGCCATACTCGTTTATCTACTTGCTTCGTACTTGGAAGTGAAATAATGATTTTTCGTTTTGCGGCTAAAATATCTTTTAATAGCCCTTTCGTTTCTTCAAGATTCATTTCCATAAACCAGCGTAATCGTTTCGATATTTTTCTCTCCCATAATTGTCTTGATGTCGTGCGATCATACACATCTCCGTGACGTTCTATATGAGCTGTTAATTGTGATAACGCTTGTTTTCTCGAAAGATTTTTACGCATATAATGGCAATCCGATAATTGAATGAACTTCCCTCTCGCTCTCGTTACTGCTACATTGACGAGACGATGGTTTTTATGGTCAAAGAATAGCACGCCAGGACGTTCTTGCGGATAACTATCCACTGTATCAAAGATCATCATATCTCTTTCAGAACCTTGGAACTTATGAACGGTTGCCGCTAATACTGGTATGTTTTGATATTTCGTTCTCTGTAACATTTCTCTAATACACGTTGATAAAAAGCGTGACTGTGCTCGGTACGGTGTAACTATACCAATTGATTGAACACCATCTAACAGTCCAATTAACATCATTTGCATCGCCACTAAACCAGACATAATATTAAAACGCGAACCTGAAGCAGCGTCTTTTAACGAAAATGCACCCATTAAGCTCGTATCAAATAAAACACTCGCCTCATTTGCGAACGGTTGTAGTTGCGCAAGTTCTTTACGCTCTGAAACAGACGGATGATCGTATACTCTATTTTTATAAATAAATGAGTTCGTAAACTTCGATATATCAGCATGCATACGTCTTTGTTCCTGCAACATAAAAAGGTTGGGATGTGCTTCTGATTTATTTACAGAATCAACAATCCCTGCATGATAAAACATATCTTCGCCGAGCCACTTTCGAACGAGTTCATGATTCGCCATCGCAATCGGAGGCAATTGTAAAAAGTCACCACAAACGACAATACGTTTTCCAAGAGAAGCAGCTAATGCGATTTGCGGAACATATGCCATACTCACTTCATCTACGACAACTAAATCAAATGTGCGCTCATAAATAAGCGAATCAATTGCACATTTCGATAAAGTCGCACCGATTACTTGCGCATTTTCAATATATTCTTTTTCTACTTCTTTAATTTTCGCTTTTTGCTTTCGAAGATCACTTTCAATCTCTTGTATACGCTTCTTATCAGCAGAAGTCGCTTTATATGATAAAATCTTTTCACGAAGATCTTGTCGTGTCTCTTCTAAATAAAGTCTTTCTTCTCCCCAAGATCCGTTCGTCGTTTCAACTAACTTCGATGCAAGTAACGTTTCATGATTTCGTATATGTTCATGTTGGCTAAAACCGTAACGGACGATTTCACCAGGTGTCCATTTCTTTTTCTTCTCAATTTGCTTCGTTACTTCACTCATTAATACGTCAACTGCCGCGTTACTATGAGCTAACACAAGTACCGATTTTCCTTTTTGATAATGAGCCGAAATAATACGTGATAAATTGTACGACTTCCCTGTTCCAGGTGGTCCCCACACATACGTTGTCGGATTGTAAAAAGAACGGTAAGCCAATTCATTTTTCGTATTTTTCATCTTTTCAAGGTGTTTCGGACTGCTCGTCCCATCAACAAGACGCTTTATACGATTACGTTTCAGCTTATCTTTATGTGCTTCTTTCAATCTCTCTTGCAGCTGTTCTAACAATTGCCACGGTTCACTGTATAAAACAGCTTCTCTTATTTCACCTTGTATATAATCATTTAATTTCAATTCGATTTCTAATCCATGTACAGATAATACTTCCCCCGTCGCTTCCTCACCATCGAACTCAATTCGAATCGGTGAACCTTCAGGTAAGCTTACTTCCGAAATAAGCTGAAATACGTATACTGTACTTTCATAATCTGTATATAAGAAACGACCGTTAATGATAGAAATTTTACTACCACCTATCGTTTTCCAATGTTTAATTTCATAAGCTAATGCATAATGCCACTCTTTCATCGTTTCCGATAATGAAGGAGTTTGAGTAGTTGTATTCATAAAATAAGCTCCTTCCGTCTCCCCAAACATACTTTCTCACTATAACATATAACGCTCTAAAATTTGTAAGGTTTTTACCTTGCTTATTTTCTCAATATTCAATATTATTTTATATATAATTTTCAGAAAGAAGGAGTACACATGCCAGTTAGAAGAATTGAACACGTCGGACTTATGGTTATAAACTTAGAAACATCTATTTCATTTTATGAAAAAGTAGTCGGCTTACAGCTTATTAAACGTATGGGGCACCCAAATCCAGACTTAAAACTCGCTTTTTTAGGTGTGGAAGAATCAAAGGAAACGATACTCGAACTAATTGAAGGCTACAACTCTTCCCTTCCAGCAGAAGGAAAAGTACATCACATTTGCTTTAAGGTAGATTCATTAGAAGATGAAATTGAAAGACTAAGAAAACACGAAGTAACATTTTTACTAGGAGAAGAAATCGAGACATTACCAGATGGAACACGTTACATATTTTTTGCTGGTCCTGATGGAGAGTGGATTGAGTTTTTTGAGACGGAGAGATAGAAAAGGATCGGGATTTTGATCGATTTATTTGTTATGCATATCTTTAGTGTAGTGGTAAAAATCTCAAACAATCACACTCACATACACTCTCTTAGCCCCTTAGCTTGATTCGATGTGGTGAGCCCTCTTTATGTAATCAATTTTTTTATAAAAATCTTATATATAACTAAAAAGAATAACTCCATTTTGATCACTCTTTTTCAAAATGGAGTTTTTGTATTTACTTTTAAATAAGGATTGAAGAGAGTTTTCTAACCAATCTTTATTCTGAAGCTACAGACGAGCATAAATTATGTTCGTTTTTCAATTGGTAGTTTAAATGTAAAAGTACTGCCTTCTCCTAATTCACTTTCAACGGTAATTTCTCCTCCGTGTAGTTCGACAATCCATTTTACCATCGACAATCCTAAACCTGTGTTTCCATTGTTTGAAGATGTTCTTGCTGCGTCAACTCGATAGAAGCGGTCCCATATTTTCGCAATATGTTGCTCGCTGATGCCTATACCATTATCGGAGACTTTACCTATTATGTTGGTTTCATCACGGAACAGCTGCATATTCACAATGCCGTTCGCTTTGCTATAAGTAATCGCATTCGTTAGCAAATTCATTAATAAACGCATCATCAATGTTTGATCTGCTTTAATAAACAGGTCTTCCTCTATATTAGTTGTTATATCAATCGAAGCTTCTTGAACCATTAATGAAAGCTCTTCTACAACGATTTCCGTTAATTCACTCATATTGATACATTCAAATTGAAAAGTATTATGCTTTCCTTGGTCAACTCGTGCTAATAATAAGAGTTGCGAGATTAAAGCGGACATTTTACGCGATTGCCTTAAAATTACTTCTAACGATTCTTCCAGTTCTTTCGGATTATTCCTCTGCGATAAAGCATATTCGCATTGCGAAATAATAACAGATGTTGGTGTTCTTAATTCATGAGATGCGTCAGATGTAAATTGTTTTTCGCTTTCGAATGATGTCTCCAATCGTTCAAACATTTTGTCAAAGGTTTGTGCTAAATGATACATTTCGTCTTTCGATGAACCTTGTAAATTAATTCTCTTCGAAAGGTCTTTACCATCACCAATTTTACTGGCTGAATCACTCATTTGTTGTACAGGTCGAAACGCTCTTTGCGTAATAAAATATCCTCCCACTGCCGCAATGAGAATAAGTAATGGAAATGAGATGAGTGTTACCACAATAATCGTATTCATGGTTGATGATAATTGATTCATGGTCATTATTCCACGAGCCCAGACTTGCTCATCGCCGCCTACATTATGGAGAAAATCATACACTATCCATTCTTTATTACCGTCTTTAATGGTTTGTATTTCATCGGATTTAAGCGATACCTTTTTATTAAAGCTTGTTGGAATATGTCCTGCCAGCAGCTCACCTTGCTTACTATAAATGAGGATATTCACTCCATCTTCTAAGGTTTCAAAATCATCGTCAATCTCTAACTGTCCATGCTTATATTCGATATCTTCAACACTTTCTTTTACTGTGCTCTTCAATTGATTTTTCATATTAAAAAGCAAAACTTTATCTGAAGAAGTTAAAATAAAAGCTAACACGAGTGCCATAATAATTACAATTAGCCCCGTATACCACAGGGTCACTCTCATTTTTATTGATAGTCTTTTCATGATTCTACTCGCAATACGTAACCAGTTCCTCGTACTGTATGAATTAACTTCGTTTCAAACTGGCTATCAATTTTTTTACGAAGGTATCTGACGTAAACATCAATAATATTCGAGCCACCTTCATAGTCGTAATTCCACACATGTTGCTCAATTTTATCTCGTGTCAACACAACTTCTTTATTACGAATCATATATTCTAAAATAGCAAATTCTTTACTGGAAAGATTGATAACTTGATCTCCCCTTGTTACTTTATGCATATTGCAATTCACCACTAGGTCAGCGATTTCAAACACATTAGATGCATTCCCTGTTTTTCTTCGCATCAACACTCGAATTCTTGCTAACAGTTCATCAAAAGCAAACGGCTTTACTAAATAATCGTCCGCACCTAAGTCGAGTCCTGTTACGCGATCATCAATTGTATCTTTAGCTGTAAGAAGCAAGACAGGAGTTGTATTATTGTCCGCGCGTAATCTTTGTAATACTTGTAAACCATCTATTCCGGGAATCATAATGTCAAGCACAATCAAATCGTAGGTAGCCATGCTTATATAATCCAAGGCATCTTCTCCACTCCCACATCCATCGACACTATAATATTCTGCATTTAATCGTTTTACCAATATATTTTGTAAGTCTTGTTCATCTTCGACAATAAGAACTCGCATTAGCATCCTCCTTTTTTTTATTCATATGTATCACTATAATTCCAAAACATTAAAGAAAGATTAGAAACTATTTAATTATATCATTTTATTTTTTTGCACATTAATCTTCCTTTAATGTTTGTTCAGTAATATAAAGACATGGATAAGGTGCACATGTAAAGGGAGGAGGACATAATGGGAAAATGGATGATGATTGGAGCAATGTCTTGTTTATTCTTAACCGCTTGTTCTACTCAAGCTGATAACGATACAGAAGTACAACAACTGAAAGTAGAAAACGATAAATCACAAAAAGAAGGTGCTCAACTACAACAAGAACCACACAAAACAGGGCCTGCTATGAATGATACTAAGCAAACACAAGATTTCAAAAACGAAGTCACATCTATTGTAGCAAAGGCAAATAACACGAAACCAGTTGGAGCAAAAGAAGATAACTTAAATACGTACTTAGTAGCAAAAAAAGAAATTGACCAATTAGATGACAAGATAGATCTATCTGATGATCAGCTAGAAGCAGATTATCACGCTGGAACGATAACTGTTGAACAATATCAAACGCAAGAAAGAGAACAAAATATACTTGAAGATCAATTAGAGCAAGCAGAAAATGCACTTGAAGCAAGATTTGGAATAGATGATTAATCATTAAGGAGTAGATGAAATTGTTAAAACATAAAAAGAAAATAATTATAAGTGTAATTACTATTTTAGTAATCGGTATCGCTATTGTTGGTGGATATTATGGTATGGGTTACAATTATGCAAAAAAGAATGAAAACTACACAGAGAAACAAGTTCGTGAAATTTCTATAGCTCATACAAATGGAGAAATTATTAATGTGAAAAAAGAATTCGAATTAGAAGATGACAACTTAGCACAATCTAAATTTGAATATGAAGTGGAAATCAAGACACCTGAGAATCTATTAAATGTTTTAAAGGTTAGTGCTAGAACAGGCACAATAGAAATCAATAATGAAGATTAAAAAATATTGATAAATAAAATATCACGTATTTACAAAAACTCCTAACAAGATTTGTTAGGAGTTTTTTCACGTTTATACTCTACTATTCTAAAAGGGAGCCCGCTACATCGCTATCAAACTTAGACTTTAACGTACACTATAAATGGAAATTTCATGTTTTTATAGCACCGAACTTCATTTTTATCATTTTGGGCAACCTGTTCTGTTAAGTTGATATGCATGTGGTGCTATCCCCTAAAAAAAGACTGTCGAAGTAAAACCCCAGAAATCCAAAGGTCTCTGGGGCTTCATTATATATTTAGCTCTTTTTGCTTTTTATTTTGTTTATGTCTGTAAAGGAGTTTACGCCCTATTACGGAAATCAGTAATAAAATCAGTATTAGTACGACAAGTTGCATAAATGATAAATTAAAATATTTAGCACCTGTAACAATTAAAAGTGTAGAAATCGTACCTTTTACAATGAAAAAAATAATAATCCATAACCCGCCTTTTTTCCAGTTCATTTTTATTTTATCCCTTCCCACGTTTAAATTCATAAAAAATCAGTGATAATTTTTGAAAGTGACACCTTAATGGGAATCTATTACATTAATAGAAAAGTAGACTTTTTTACAAAAATCATCTCCAATTAAATGTGACGACTTCATATTAAATAAAAATGATATTCATTGTCAATTTTATTTAATATTTTTAATTCCGATCGTCTCCATAATGTGCCGATTTGAATAACCATTCTTTTCATCTCAATCACTTTCCACTTTGTTTCTTCTGGATAATGTGTAAGAGACTAATAAAGTTATGTGAAGTCCCCACCACTTAGTACCTCTTACGAGCTTACTTGAAGTGTGGGCTTCTCAGTTCATCGCTACTTTTGATAGCTAAAGAATTTGTCTTAAGATAGCCGAGCTAACTCCCTTGTTCCAAAGGTTATTTCATTACTAATCATGTCAGCGCTAATAAGTGTATGGCTTCCTGTTTGATAGTGATAGCTGCATTATATCCACGACTTATTTTTAGTCCACACGAACACTCATATGTTCTTTCAGATAGTAACATTTCTTTTTTGTTTCTACAACCGCCACACATCTTTGTAGAAGGAAATCACTTATCTATTTTCACAAGCTGTTTGCCTTGTTCTTGTAGCTTATACGCTAAGTAAGCTTCATTACATTGCTTGGAAATATTAAAAATCACAAGGAAAAGAAGCTAACAATAAATTGTTAACTTCTCAGCTTAAGGTAAAATAGTATCTTTCCTTATTTTTTACTATCTAGGTTGTGATTTAATATTGGTAAGATGAGCATCAAACATATCAATTATTTCAAGAAACCTATCAGCTTCACGAAATACATGGTCTGCTAATAATGGATGAATGATACTCTTTATTTTACATTGCTCAATTAAATCACGTGCCGTTTTCTTAAAATCCCGAAGAGATGTGACTGACACACGATTTTGATCTAAAAATTGATCTAAAAGAGGAACTGTTTGAGATTGTGGTTTCATAGATTCTAAGTCAATTGCTTGATACATTAATTCATCAAAATCATTGCTGAAATTCCGTGCTGTATCTACGAGCTTTCTTTCCGATGGGTCAAGAAGATGACCAATAAATTTAGCATGGTCTGCCATAATCCTTAAAAAGAAAACATTTTCTTTAATAATAGCATCAGGAAGGGCATCTAATTTACCTTCATTTAATTCAATTAAACGTTTTCTAAAATAATCAGCTTCCCTACTCGTATGGTCAACTAACAGTGGAAAATTATTTTGCCCTGGCAATTTACATGTGAGAATTAATCCTAGAATTTTCCGTTTAAATCCCCAAATATTAGTTGCAGCTTGTTGTACTTCTGAATTAAATCTTTTTATTTGCCCAGGATCTGTTTCATTTGTATAGGAATACGCTATTTGTTCGATATGTTCAAACAATCGATAAAATTGATTAGCTTCTTCGATTAGTTGGGTATCCTCACATCTAAACCCCAACCGAAGAAAAAAAGAATGTTCCTTCATGATTCTAGACCAAAAACGAATTTCATTTAATGATCGTTCAACAAACATTACAGACGTAACACCCGTATCAGGATGTAATGAGGTTTCATCCCTATTCATTCTTAATCCCCCCAGTAAATACTATGCTAGTTCTATTCTTATGAGTAAATATATATATAAATGCCATCAATAAAAATCCATTATGATATTGAGCAGGTCCTTTTGGAAATAAAGAAAAGACACCATCGGGTGCCTTTCTCTGACTTGATAACCACATTTTATGTTTAAATGTACCTAGCTTATATTTTGTATTTCTTATAACTCTCCCCCTGCACACGAGAAGTGCATAGTATAAATAATAAAAAAGAAGCAGAAAATCACTCGCGATTTCCTGCTTCTTTTATAAATTTAAGTTCTAGATACATACATCGCTTCACGCGAAATTGCTATTTACTAGTACACAATAACTGGATCATTAGTATTCAAACTATCATACACAGTTTTTGCAACATTAGGAAGAAGGTTAACACACCCGCCTGATCCCCCTGTTAAATAGGCATTATTCGCCCAGTTTGTTCGCCAGCCAGCATCATGGAATCCTTGACCGCTATTTGTGAATGGAACCCAGTAATCTACTTTAACTGCATAATCAGCTTTACCTACTGCGCTGCCTTTCAACGTGTATGGTGTTCGTTTATATAGGACGTACCACACACCTGGTGATGTATCTTCACTCGTGCTATGTTTACCGGTTACTACATTTGTTGTAACTACTAATTTCCCATCTTTGTAAATCCAAATTTGTTGCTCTGCAATTGAAACTTCCGCATACGTGTCTCCGATGCCATTATTCGATGTTGTTTTATAACCGATACCTTCCTTCTCCCAACCATTACCATGAATATTTGAAGCAGATAGCGATTTTTCACCCTTTTCAAAAGCTTGTTGAACTTGTTTTGTTTCTTTTTCAACATCTAGTGCCCAGCCATAGCCTTGTCCTTTTACTTGTATAACCGAACCGGAATGAGTTTTAAATGTGAAATCTTTATTTAATGTTGATTTAGCATTATTAATTTCAGCAATCTTATTCTTAATGTCGCTCGCATCGATTGTAACTTTCATATCCTTTGACATAGAAGCATTTTGAATTAAATCTTTCGCTTTTAAAGGATACACTTCATTCTGCACTTTATAATCAATGGACTGTTGAAGAAGATCCTGTAGTGCTTTCTCCTCTTTTTTAACAATCGGATTGTCTTCTTTAATAGGCTTTATGTATGTAGACTTCAGATGAATTTCGCTTTTATACTTCTGCTTGTCATAATCTTTCAGTAGATTAGTAATGTCATACTGTTTTCCTTCAACGCTTTTCGAGATAATAACTTTTCCTTGTTCGAGCTTCGCCATAGCATCTTGAGGTGCTTTTAATTCTTTATTCATTGAAACGAGCTTTTCTTCTACAAGTTTTTTCATCGTTTCACTACGATACTGATCTGCCTTTTCTGGTAGCAATGAATAATTTTTTTCCTTTAAGGAAGGGAAAAATGTCCACTGACTTTTTAATAGTTTCTTAACTTGAGGCAAATCTTTTTCCGTAAGTTCCGTTTTTGTATCTTTTTCATCTAAAATTTGTTGTTGATCGACATAGACTTTGTTTGCTAATCCAGATGTTTTTAATTTCTGTATTGCCTGATCAGCGCTCAAACCACCGACTTTTGTGTCGTTAATCGTAACATTCGAATTAAAGTGAGTTGCCTGATAATAACTCACTCCCCCAATGAGAAGTACAATTATACCAATGCCCGCTGCGATAAACTTCCAATTTGTAAAACGTTTGCTTGATCTTACTCGTTTTCTATCAACTTCTTCAACTGATTCATTTACTGTATTGTTGTTCATCAATCTTTCCCCCGTATACATTAACGTCAATCGATTTTAAACCAAAACCATTGACTAGTGTACCTTATTTTTCCTGAAATTTCATTATTTTTGACTAGATTTTATCGCAATTAATTGATTTTATTTAGATTTCTTAATAGAACGACACATAAAAATGGTAGATATTTTTTTCAATTCACGCTAAATAGTCCCTTACAAGTAATAAATCATTATAAAAAGTGTTCCCACTCTATGCCTATCAATCTAACAGAACAAGTCGCTCCAAAAACGCTAAAAATGAACTTCGGTACTCATCCTAGATAGAAAAAATACCGTTTTTTCGTTATGGGGCATTTTATTTTGGTAGCTTAATAGTGATGTGGCGGTACCCCTATATATTAAAACACCTGCTTTACACGGAGATGCTTGTACTGTTTTTGATTGCATCAGGAGTATAGGCACGTTATAATAGTCACCTAATTATATGTAAAGAGGTGCAGAAAATGAATAAGACAGAATTAACAAAAGTAGTAGCAGAAAAAGCAGAACTTACACAAAAGGATGCAGCTGCAGCGACACAAGCTGTATTAGATACTATAACAAATGCGCTAGCAAATGAAGAGAAAGTACAGATTCTTGGTTTTGGTACATTTGAAGTGCGTGAAAGATCTGCACGTACAGGACGTAACCCACAAACAGGTGAAGAAATGCAAATTGCTGCTTCAAAGGCACCTGCTTTTAAGGCTGGAAAAGAATTAAAAGCGGCAGTGAAATAATAATACATAGTGAAACAGGACCTGATATATGAATATCAGATCCTGTTTTTTATTTAGTGGATTCTACATTGTCCGGTTAATTATTATTCATCTAAATACATTAATACTACTAATGAATGAGCACCGCTAAGACGTTAAATAATAATAATCCATTCATGTGTTCTCACACCCCCTATCTATAAAATAATTACAAAACACATAGAGTTTAACTATTTTAGAGTATGCTTAAAAAATATGATAAAAACTTATCCCTAAACTGAGGACACACAAGACAAGCGCAGGTATTGCCTTCTTAAAGGGATCTCTCGCTAATACAATAAGAGTAAGTGCAGCTGCAAGCATCGTACCGCCTAATAACAATCCTGCCAATAAAGCTAGTATTGGAACCCAAATCCCTATCAACATTCCAATCGCTCCTACAATCTCAAAAGCTCCAGTTAAGAAATTAAAAAAAGAAGGTAAACCAAATCGTTTGAACTCATCTGCCATTTTCCCGGATATAATTTTCGTTCCTGTCATTAAAAAGAACACAAACAACACAACACCAGGAAAAGACATTCCAAATATGGAACGCCTTCTTTTATTTTATAAAATCATTCACTTAAATCTATTTTCCAAATATACCATTCAACACTCTGAAATATTCTAATTAACACAATCACTCATTTAACTAAAGATATTGATTAATTGCATAACGCTCTTCTGACTTTTCTTGCGAAAATTAGTGGATCATCAACGTCTTCGATATTAACGTAAATCAAATTTGGATCATCACATAACCACTCATTGTGTATAGACGAAACTATTATTCCTTGTTTAATAATTGTAGCAACAAATTCAGTGACTTCCTTTTGTAAGAGCGCTATCCGGCCTAGACATAATGCCCGTCCAGTTTTATTATCTCTTGATTCGAATGAAAAAGAAGTCGTTACCCTAAAACGTTTTCCCAAGATTGTTGCTTGTATTTCATCCCGATTTATTGTTACCACGCATTTCCCACCGGCGAATCCTTTTTGACCGCCGATAATTCTTGCAAACTGTTGACAAATTGATTCCTCATTAATTGTCATACCTTCAATCATCTCCCTTTTACTGTTAGGTTATGAATTCATACATAGGTCTGAAACGGTAATGAATCTATTTGGTTACAAAAAGATGATGGCAAACTAACGAAATCTGTTAGCCAAATTATTTTTGATCATATGAATTGTTACCAGAGTCTAAATGATGTATATAATATTCATTCTTAATTTATATAACATCTTATTATCGATAGTATCCAAGGAATCTAGCTTTGTCGTTTTAGAGATGTTTCAAGATCTTAGCTTGATGGGCATGAGGTAGCACCAACAAATCGCTTAGTGTTGTAAATCTGTATTTTCATAATTCTACTCCATAAAGAAAAGATGACCTATTTAATACCGTCTTTCATTTTTCTTTTAGTGGAAATGAAAGTAAATTTCTATTCAAAAGTTTACTTTGGTAAATACATAAAAATCAAAAATGCAATTTAACAGAGCCGACAACAAAAAGAACCACTTTCTGTTAGAGAGTGGCTTTGTATAAGTACCATTACTACATATTATAGAGCTCGTATGTAAGTAATTACTTACATGCATATTTCCTTTTTCACTGGAAGAAGAACCCTTATTCCATTACTTTCTAATCATTCTCGTTAAAGCCATTCCAAGAAATCCAACACCCATTCCTATCATCCATCCAGTTTGGGCACTTCCTAACATAGATCCCACTCCTCCACCAAGAAACATGCAGCCAACGAATACTAACCCTCCAATTCCCCAGTTCGGCCGATCCATAATTCAATCACACCCTTTCAATAAAACATATGCTATTAGCTAACTAAACTTTCTTGCATATGAATGGATGGAACGCTTTAATGGTGTGGTTACGAAGTATATAGACAACTATTTGTTTTGGTTTCGTTTTTTATAATTGCACAAGCAATTGGACAAAAATTTGCGAAGAAAAACAATGGTGTTGGAAGCTTGTAAGCAAGTGAATTTTATGACAATGGCAACATTATCAGTCCAGCTTATTTAAAACAGGAAAATCCCGTATTTCATAAAGAATACGGGATTTTTATAAATAAGTTTATTTTGTAAAGTAACACTTAGTCGAAAGAAGTTCATTAGTTAAGTATTACTTATCTAATTAAGAATAATTTATATTCCAGTCCAAACATCTTTTCCATATCGCCCTTCATGTTGCAAATGATCCAACCAATTCCTTGCCTCTTTTTCACTGACTTCATGAATTTCTTGATATGCTTGACAAAGGGTATCTTCTACATCCGGAGCCATTTTACTTCCATCACCACATATATAAAGATGAGCCCCATTATCTAATAACGAAATTAAATTGGTTCTATCTTGTTTTATTAAATGCTGTACATATGTTTTTGGATATCCTTCTAAGCGAGAAAAAGCTGTGTGTAAAAAGATTAATCCATCTCTTTCATCATTTTCCAGTTCTGTACGATAGAGATAATCCTTTTCAGGATGACGACAACCGAAATATAGATGCGCTTGTCCTAAGTTAATACCTTTTTGCTTTTGAACACGACGCGCTTGTAAGAATCCACGGAATGGTGCAATTCCAGTACCTGGTCCAACCATGATAATTGGTGTTTCTGGATCTTCAGGTAATTGAAAGTTTGATTGTGGTGTTCGAATGAAACAGATAATCTCATCTTTATTATTACGCTGAGCTAAATAATTAGAAGCAACTCCTTCATATGTCCCTTGTCCACTCCATGCAGGTGCATTAACAACACCGACCGTAATACTCAGACGATCCTGTGCAACGAGTGGAGAGCTTGAAATAGAATAGTAACGCGGTTTGAGCGCAGGAAGAAGTTCTAAAAAGCGTTCAAATCGGATTTCACAAGCTTCATACTTTTCAAGAAGATCCAACATCGAAATACGTTTTTTTAATATTTGTTCATAATAAACTCCTTCTTCCAATAATGATTCCAATTCCTTTTTATGAGGAGGACAAGCTGTGAATGTCACCAATTCCCGTATTTGTGCTCGAGTGGCTGCTTCCTGAACTTCAACACTATAACTAAGAAGGTCAAATAAACTAATAGGACTATCCAAAGGTATGTGATTTACACTGCGCCCACTTGCGCTCAGTATAACTTGATCTTTCCCGTTTAATCCAAAGCGTTTTAAAACTCGGTTTACATTTTTCTGGCTATTACTTGGCAGCACCCCAAGGTGGTCTCCTTCTTGATAGGTAGCACCTTCTGGCCAAGATATCTCGATATGTCGAGTGCTTCTATCACTGCTAGATAATTGGAGTTCACGATTTCCCAGTACAGATGCATAAACTGCTTCATATGTCCGCGCAAGAGGAGATCCCCCAAGACGACTGACGAATTGTAGACTCAAAGTACTACGCTCTTTCTCCACATTTTTGTTGAGTTCTAATCCAAATGCCTTCATCGCATCAGACCACATGCTTTGTTTCCATTGCTCGAGTTGTTCCTCGAAATCACCACTTGCATCCGCTTCTCCACGTGTAGAAAATCTTGTTGCTCCTTTTTGAGCCATTTGCTCATCAATGTATCTTGGAATCCGCTGATAGGTACTAGCCCAATTATGATCTCCACAACCAAAAACTGCGTATTGAACACCTTTTAGCTCATCCGGTTTTAATTCCTCCAACCACTGCACAAACTGCCCCGCATTACTTGGCGGCTTTCCATTATAAGAAGAAGTTACAATAAGAACTGCTCCTTCTTTTGGCAGACTTCCAATTCGATCGTTAAGAGCTACCACTTCCGTTTGAACACCTTCTAAACTAGCTGTATCTGCTAGTTCTCTTGCAATACCTTCTGCTACCCCTGTATCCGAGCCATACAGAACAAGAAGCGAAAGATTATCGGCTCCAATAATAGAAGGAGTCTTCTGAACTTGCTGCTTGATTTCATGTTCTTTCAGCTTCTCCTCTATAGGTGCAAGGACAGTAGGATGGCTGATAGTTTGATTTCGGGGTAGAATCCTAATCTTAAAATCACCGGGCTTTAGCGTTAATGTTTGTTTTACGTCCAGCTGATAGTCTTGATAATCGATTAATTCAAAATGTTGAAGAAGCATTCCCATTACGAGAGTGGCTTCATGAAGTGCAAACTGCATACCGATACATGCTCGTTGACCATTTCCAAATGGCTTATAAGCATGATGAGGAACCTTATCCGGCTCTTCAAATCGTTCAGGTTGGAATTCTTCCACATTGTCTCCCCATGCATCTTTATCCCTATGTAGCTGTGGAATAAGAACAGAAATACGATCTTCTCCTTTCTTAATTGGGTATTTCCCACCAATCACTGTATCTTCTTTTGCATAGAGACTGAATGCTGGAGCAGTAGGCCATAGACGTAGCGATTCATTTAAAATCATCCGTATATACTTAAGTTTCATAACTTGTTGGTATGTTGGAGTATGATCTGTCAAAACCCGATCTACTTCTTCATAGGCTTTTTTCAATTTATCCGGATTCTTTAATAAAAAATAGATTGCAAAAGATAACAATCCACTTGTTGTCTCATGCCCAGCTATTAAAAAAGTGATAATTTGGAAACGAATATTTTCATCATCTAATTTTTCACCAGTTTCCGGATCCTGCACATTTAACATACGGGAAAGTAAATCATTTTCTTCCTGATTTCCATTCCTTTTACGTTCAGCAATAATATTATCTACTAAAGAAAACATGGATTGGATATCATGCTGAAATTGACGTTTCGTTCTCCACATGAGTTTGTCTTCTATATCCAGTCGCTGTAATTGGTGCATCGCCTCATCTAGAGCACGGCTCATGCTAGTGATAAAAGGATGAGAGGTCTCACGATAAAAGCTATTAAATCGGTAATTAAAACCACATAGACCAATTGTATCCAATGTAAGGCGGGTCATATCCTCCGGAACATCCACATTTTCATTCGGATTAAGTCGTGCCCATTTTTGAACGAGTTGTACGGCAATATCGACCATCATGGCATGGTAATCTTTCATTGCCCGTTGGCTGAATGTAGGCATCAAAATATTATGAGCTTTTTTCCAGTTAGGCTCGTGAGTCTCACTTGTAAATAATCCGTCCCCAGCAAAGGCACGAACTTTTGCTAAAGCACCCTCTATACTTTTATCGAACCGTGTTTCGTCACAGACTTCTGCTACCAGTTCATGTCCGGAAACGACAATTATGGCATCACTTAGAGTTTGAATTCGAAAAATGGGACCATACTCTTCCGCCAGCTTGATAAACGATAGAGTCGGTTTATCTTTATCGATTAATGGGAGATTACCCAGCGGTCCATATGTTTTCGGCTGAGGAATGGCAGATACTTTTTTTTTCATTAAAAACACCCTTTCAAAAAAGCGTGAAATAAAATATCCCATTCAATAAAGAGAAGATAGCAATTAATCGCCTGGGATAAAGATATGTAATTGACTACCTTATTTTATCTTTTCCCTAACTATTCATGATTATGATATTGCGTATAAGGTTGGTAATCTAAGTTGTTTGTTGGCATTAGAGTTATAACTGGCAGAAAAAAATACTAACTTAAAATGAAGCGAATTATTATAATTGGAGCATTATACTGTTTATCAGAAATTGAAAGCAGATATCATCTCTTGTATTTGTTTATAAATCAAATTCCACACTAAAAGCTCCCCACATATTTTGATCAAACTTTATTTTAAAGCTACAGTTGCGCTACATACCCGTTAAGCTAAGTAAAACGAGCACCCCAAAATAAAGAAGTTGACGAGCTTAAGATTGTAGTATTTGAAAAACCGGTAGTTTCTAATGTCTAGTTAAACAAATACGATAAGCAAGTATACCGTGTTACTAGTGAAAAAGGATCTGATATGAATATCAGATCCTTTTTCACTATATACAATTATTTCACTGCTTCTTTCAGTTCTTTTCCAGCTTTAAATACCGGCGCCTTAGCAGCAGAAATTTGCATTTCTTCATAGTCTAACTAATCAGCAAAAAACTTGTAGGAATCATTATCTAGAGTTTTATTTTTCTCTACCGATTTAACCTCTCGACAGCTTCCGCGCTTGTATCTACACGTTTAACGAAAAAAACTAATAGTAGTGCAACAACATTCATGCCAAGCGCTACATAGAATGAATATTGAATTCCGGATAATAAAGCCTTCTGAGTTAATATTGCCTTCGTAGTTTCTGTGAAGGTTGTTGGATCTACATCAGACATTAGACTTTCAGCTTTTGTTGTTGTTACAGAATTCATAATCGTAACAAGAATAGCAGTACCAATCGAACCGGACACTTGTTGAGCTGTATTATTAACAGCCGTACCGTGCGGATTTAAGCGAGTTGGCAATTGATTAAGGCCGTTTGTCATAAGTGGCATCATCACCATTGCCATCCCAAACATCCGCAGTGTGTAAATAAGAATAATATGTGTGTGACTAGAGTCAATTTGCAGGTTTGCCAACATATAAGTTGAAACAGCTGTAATGGAAAGTCCTACTATGCCAAGAATCCGAGGGCCATATTTATCAAATAGTTTACCTGTGATTGGTGACATAACCCCCATTATTACCGCACCCGGAAGCATCATCAGCCCAGAGTTCAGCGGCGAAATGCCACGGACGTTTTGTACATAAGCTGGTGTTAAAATCATACCTGAAAACATGGCCACCGCGTTGACAATTGCAATTACAGACGCAAGTGCAAACATTGGGTACTTGTAAACACGTAAATCCAATAACGGCTCATTCATTTTTAATTGACGGATAACGAAAGCAATTAGGGCAATAGCGCCTATGATTAAGGTTGTTAAGACAACTGTATCCGTCCAACCACCTGAGCTTGCAGAACTGAATCCATATAACAAACCGCCAAAACCGATAGAAGATAATAGTAATGAGAGATAATCAAGTTTTGCATTTTTGTTTTGTTTCATGACATTCTCAGATTTCCAAATCCCTAACAGTAAGCTAATAATCGCTAACGGTAAAATCATTTCAAAAAGCAAACGCCAGTCATAATACTCTACAATATAACCTGATAGTGTCGGTCCAATTGCTGGAGCTGTAATCATAACTAATCCAAAAATCCCCATTGCTGTTCCTCGTTTTTCTCTTGGGAAGCTTACTAGCATAATATTCATTAACAAAGGCCCCATGACTGAAGAACCTGCTGCTTGAACCATCCGGCCAGTAAGTAATAAACCAAAGTTCGGCGCTAAAGCTGCTAAGGCAGTACCAAGAATAAAAATTATCATGGATGTAATAAATAAGCTCCTATTTGAGAAGCGGGTTATTAAAAATGCTGATGCTGGAATTAATATACCACTAACAAGCATATACCCTGTAGAAAGCCACTGAATCGTTGAATAATCTTTAATGCCTAAATCTTTCATTATTGATGGCAAAGCTACATTTAAAAGCGAGTTATTTAGAAATGAAACAAATGCCCCAATAAAAAGAATTACAAGCATTAAATATGGTGGGTTTCTTTTATGTAATGTTTCACTCATATATTTGTTTGCTCCTTCATTATAAATTTCATTGATTAGTTTAAATCGTTTGCATATCTGTACAAGAATACTTTACCCTCGCAGTATTTTGCCAAACTCTTCAAATAGATATTCTCTTTTTAGCAATTCCATTTTCTCAACATAACATTTTAAATCTTCTTCATTGACTAAACCTTTATAAACATTTAAATAAGATTTTGAATGAATGTATAAATGAGCTTGTTTTGAAAATGAAAAAAGGAGACGCTATACTGCGTTTGTTAACCGAAATTAAATTAGGGCTGAAATAAACAAAAGAAGCAATTGAAAATGCCCTTCTAAAATAAGTCAAGAACCTAGAAACTATGGTAATTGAAAGTGGAAATGTTTATAATCCTATATATCATTATATATATATCTG